>CAIQND010000319.1 GCA_903873045.1 uncultured Methylococcaceae bacterium
GCCGGAGCAATAGATGCGCTGGTTCGTCACGGTGCAGATAAAGCCAATATTCATCTGGTTAAAGCCCCCGGTGCATTTGAATTACCCATGGTCGTCCAACGTATAGCCGCTGCCAAAAAATATGATGCTATTATCGCTGTGGGCGCAGTGATTCGTGGTGGCACCCCGCATTTTGAATATGTCGCCGGTGAATGTGTAAAAGGTCTGGCGCAGGTTTCCCTGCAATATAATGTACCAGTCAGTTTTGGTGTACTAACGGTTGATTCAATTGAGCAGGCGATAGAGCGTGCCGGTACCAAAGCAGGCAATAAAGGTGCGGAAGCGGCCATGTCAGCCATCGAAATGGTTAGTTTGTTTACTAATTTGGAAGCCTGATGAGCTCATCGCGTACTAATGCCCGTAAAGTGGCTGTCCAGGCATTGTATCAATGGCAGATGACAGGACAGAGTCTGGTCGAAATTGAGCGTCAATTTAAAGAAGAAGATCGTCTGAAAGATGCTCAAAAAAGTTACTTCACTGAACTGTTTCACGGTGTACCTAAAAACTTGACAGAGATAGATCTGGCGTTAACTGAATTTGTCGACCGTCCCGTCGATATGATTGATCCGGTTGAACGGGCCATATTAAGAATTGGTGCCTACGAGTTGATCAACAGACTGGACATGCCATATCGCGTGGTATTAAACGAAGGCATTAATCTGGCCAAATACTTTGGTGCTGATGGTAGTCATAAATATGTCAACGGCATATTGGATAAAGTGGCTCAGAAAAAAAGAGCCGTAGAAATCAAGAGTAGGGCGCAAGGCCCAAAGTAAAGCTTTATTCACCACGAAGGACACGAAGTTTTCTGTTTTGATAACGGATAGGATGGATGATATGAATGCGCATTTTTTAACCGAGATTGAAATAAAACAGTTTAAATGTTTTACCGATTTTAAAGCCTCAGGTTTTAAACGGGTTAATTTGATTGGCGGTAAAAATAATATTGGTAAAACGGCGTTTATCGAGGCTTGTTATATTAATATTTTTTCCAGCAATGTAAATGCCATGATAACGGCTATTCATGCTGTTAAATATGCGCGTGAAAATTTAAACTATATTAACAAGGCTATCGACCACCTAAAATTATTAGACGCTACAAGAAATTATGCGGCTGATTCAAATTTAAGAAATATAGGATTTTCTATCCTGGAAAAGGATGCTATAAAAGAATATCAGTTCAATATTAATGGTGAATTAAAAGTCATTAATGGAAAAGATCTGAGTATTATTTCTGAAGCAGTTGATAATATCCTATTTATAGACAACTTTGGCTGGAGTGATATTAGCTTAATTAAAGCTTATCAAGCCATTCAAAAACAAGATAAAGAAAAAGAATTAAATGGTTTTATCAGTGAATTTGATGACAACATTGAAAGCTTTAAAGTCATAGGTGACAAGCCGCAATGCAAAACCAATGGCGAATACCGTAATATAGTCGAATTCGGCGACGGCTTAAGACATTATATTTCTATTATTTGTGCGC
>CAIQND010000320.1 GCA_903873045.1 uncultured Methylococcaceae bacterium
GCATGAACCCTGATTTGATGGGTACGTCCGGTTTTTGGGGACGCTTCTACCAAGGTTGCATGACGAAAGGTTTTTAAGCGAGTGAAGAGTGTTTCAGCCGACTTTCCGGCTTGACTGATTATCACCATACGCTCGCCGCCTTTACTGACATTTTTTAACAAAGGCGCTGTTACTATCAGTTTTTTTCTGCCCCACTGTCCTGCAAGTAAGGCATGATAAGTCTTGTGAATCTCGCTATTTCTAAAAAACTCTTGTAATTGACGCAAGGCACTGCGTTTTTTAGCGATTAACAGGCAACCGGAGGTATCTTTATCAAGTCGATGCACCAGTTCCAAAAACCGTGCTTCGGGTCTTATCAGTCTAAGTCCTTCAATAATGCCGGAACTGACACCACTGCCACCATGCACAGCAAAGCCCGCCGGTTTATTGATGACCATAAAGCCGTCATCTTCAAATAAAATGCCTTGTTGCAGTGCTGCTTGCAAGCCTTGAGGAACATAAAGTTCTTCGCTGCGTTCAGCGACTCTGACGGGCGGGATTCTGACTATGTCACCGGCAGCCAACCGGTATTTAACATCGACGCGGCCTTTGTTAACCCTGACTTCGCCTTTTCTTACAATGCGATAAATACGGCTTTTAGGGACTCCTTTTAAGCGGGCAATTAAAAAATTGTCTAATCGTTGATCGCAATTGTCTTCAGTAATTTCGACATATACAACATGGGGTAACGTGTTTTCTTCTATACTCATTATGTAAATAATACCAGTATCCAGAGATAATTGATTCTTTAAAATTGATGTGAGACGATAAGGTTGTTATATTAGGCAAGTTTTTATAAAGAACATACTTAATGCCCCGCCGATTTCAATAAAAAAACTTGGCGTGGAGCAACTTAATGAAAGTTAAAACAACACAATGTGTCCTTAACCTTCCATTATACGATTTTTGGGTTCATCGTTCGACCCTAGACGAACGATTTTTTAAACCCTGTTTAAAACAGAATTTACCACTAAAGACTAAAAATAAATATTAACTTGGCATCTGTCCGCGCTAACCCTATGACTTTACCGGTTGTAAGTCTTAAATAACGACAAAAATGCGCAGATGACGGAACCTAAGACCGTAATAACGAAGCTGATGGTTTTTTTTGACCTATTGCTTCATATTTGTATTGAAACACAATGATGCGATGACCAAAACCAGTCTAATTGAGTAAATTCTGACAATGGAGCAGGAAACTACAAGGATACCAAATGAAAAGAATGCTTATCAACGCTACGCAGGCTGAAGAACTGCGAGTCGCTTTGGTAGACGGTCAAAAACTTTATGATTTTGACATAGAAGTCCCTTCAAAAGAACAAAAAAAGTCCAACATATACAAAGGTATTATCACCCGCGTAGAACCCAGTCTGGAAGCCGCCTTTATAAATTACGGCGCTGAAAAACACGGATTTTTACCTTTTAAGGAAATTTCACCGCTCTATCGACAACTTCAGGAAGGTGCCGAAGAAGGTCGCCGACCCGCTATAAAAGACATGATCAAGGAAGGTCAGGAAATTATTGTTCAAATTGAAAAAGAAGAACGCGGCAATAAAGGCGCGGCTTTAACCACCTATATCAGCCTGGCCGGCACTTATTTGGTGTTAATGCCTAATAATCCCAAGGCGGGTGGCATATCAAGGCGCATAGAAGGCGAAACCCGCAGTGATTTGCGTGAAGTCATGGCCTCGCTTGAGATTCCTGACAGCATGGGCCTGATCGTCAGAACGGCAGGCTGTGGAAAGAATGCCGAAGAACTGCAATGGGATTTAAACTATCTGCTACAACTGTGGGAAGCTATTGAGCGCTCGTCCACTGAGCAGAAAGCACCCTTTTTGGTATTTCAGGAAAGCAACGTCATTATTAGAGCCTTGCGTGACCATTTACGCGGCAATATTGATGAAATTCTAATTGATAATGAAGAGTCGTTTAAATTAGTACAAGACTTCCTTAAAGAAGTGATGCCGCATTTCTTGCCAAAAGCCAAGCTGTATCAAGACGCAGTGCCTTTATTTAGCCGTTATCAGATTGAATCTCAAATTGAAGTGGCTTATTGTCGAGAAGTGTCATTGCCTTCAGGCGGGTCATTGGTTATCGATCATACCGAAGCCTTAACGTCAGTTGATATCAACTCTGCACGCGCTACCAAAGGCAGTGACATTGAAGAAACGGCGCTCAATACCAACCTGGAAGCGTGCGATGAAATTGCCCGTCAACTGCGGTTACGCGATTTGGGTGGATTGTTTGTTATCGACTTTATCGATATGTTATCCAACAAAAATCAACGGACGGTTGAAAATCATCTGCGTGATGCGCTTAAAATTGATCGGGCCCGTATTCAAACCAGCCGCATCTCGCGTTTTGGCTTGCTGGAAATGTCCAGACAAAGAATGCGTCCGTCTCTGGGCGATTCTACGCAATTACCGTGTCCGCGTTGTAAAGGTCAAGGGACTATTCGTAATGTTGAATCCGTTGCCTTGTCGGTCTTAAGGATTCTTGAAGAAGAAGCCATGAAGAAAGGCACGGAAAAAGTTATTGCCCATTTGCCTATTGAATGCGCGACTTTTCTGTTAAACGAAAAGCGTCACGCCATTGAGCAAATTGAAGCCAGACTTAAAGTGGGCATTATTATTCTGCCGAGTAAACATCTTGAAACGCCAGCTTATGACATTGACCGCATCAAAGAAAAAGAATTTGTCGATGACAAGCCCAGTTATTTGCAAATAAAAGCAGAAGACATCACTATTCCGGATTTTGCACAGCAAATCAAGCCAAAACTTGAAAAAGCGGCAATCAAGGAGTTTATGCATGATTCTCCTGCACCCGTGCAAATTAAAAATGAAGCCGCCAGTCTGATTAAACGCTTCTGGGATAAGCTGATAGGCCCCAGTGCAGAGCCAGAAGAGGTAGTGGCGGCACCCGCACCGGCACCTGTCGTTGAAAAAGTCAGGTCAACTGATGACAGCCAACCGAGCCGAGGTCGAAACAACAACAGACGCGGAGGCAGAAATCAAGGCTCAAGATCACAGGAACCACGTCCTCCTCGCGTTCCAAAAGAGCAAGACATCAAGCAGGAACAAAACAAGGATAACAAAGAAAATAAAGAAAATAAAGAACCGAAACCTAACCGTAATATCCGGGGGCCGGGACGTAACGTAAGGCGTAATCTTGCACCCGTCAACACTATGACTGATGAGACGGTAGAGCTGGTTAAAAATAAACCGGTTGCAGCTAATGAAGCAGCAGTCACTGAAGCCACGATACTGGTGCCTGACAGTTCTGTATCGCCTGAAGAACAAGCCAGGCAAGCCGCCAGAAAAAGTACCAACCGAAGAGGCCCAAACCGTAGAAGACCCCGTAATCCCAACTACAAAAAAGCCGATGGTGAAGGTGATTCAAATGACGGTGAAGGTGATTCAAACGGTGGCGGTAGTGAAGGCATAGCTGACACACAAAGCGAAGCTCGTCCTGCGCCATCGCGTTCTTATGACAGCGATTTTGCAGAAATAGTTGAAAAAATTGAAAAATCTGAAAGGGCCGAGCGTCCTGAACCTCAGGCACCGGTTTCAGTGGCTCCAGAACCACAAAAAGCCATTACTGAAGCTGCACCCAAAGCAGTAGAATCCACAAAGCAAGACACCCCAGCAGAGTAATAAATAACCCCACCCTTGGATGCGCAATACGCATTTCAAGGGTGGGGTTTTATAACACCTGTCAAAATTATCAACCCCGTCGTTAAAAGATCAGTTCTTTCGTTGTGCATGTTACGCATAACAAAAACCTCAGCCCAATAGACCGTCTCATACATTGACTGCCAGTAATCAAGCATTAACCCGGCAACAGCTAAAAGCGGGTTTGGATTACACCTTTAACACGCACTGTTTAATGTCCAACAGGGTGGTTAGACTGGACAGGATAATTGTCTCTGAACAGTAAATACTATTTGTTTAGTCGAATTGCAAGTGCTATAGTTATATTTTTATATAATATAGGTATAGCCATGCACACTACAAGTCTTCGTAAAGTGGGCGGTTCAATTATGCTGGCGGTTCCACCAGCCATTCTCGATATGTTGCAGATGGGCGCCGGTACTACGGTCAGCGTTGATGTTGATCATGGCCGATTGGTGGTTGAGCCTCAATTACGTAAACGCTATACCCTCAACGAGTTATTGGCGCAATGTGATGTTACCGTTCCGATGAGTGCTGAAGATCACGCTTGGTTGGATTCTGACCCAGTCGGTAGCGAGTTGCTGTAAATGGACAGGGGAGACATATATTTGGTTTCACTTGATCCAACTGCAGGTCGCGAACAACAAGGAACTCGCCCGGTTTTGATCGTCTCGCCCTCAGCTTTTAATCGCATAACTAATACACCGGTAGTTCTGCCTATTACGGGTGGCGGAAACCATGCTAGAACCAATGGCTTTGCGGTCACGTTGATGGGGGCAGGAATAAGCACGACAGGCGTTATCCGTTGCGATCAGCCGCGAGCTATTGATTTAAGCGCTCGTCACGCCAAGAAACTGGAAAGTGTGCCAGAATTTATAATGGATGAAGTGTTGGCGCGGTTAACCGTTATCTTCGAATAGACAATCTTCTGCTGTTTCCCAAGCTCAAGCTTGGTAAACCTGTCTTGGAGGCTCCAGCTTCCAGAGAACTGTCAAATGTGGGCAAAGATCGTATGGTATAAAAAAAGACCCATGCAGCGATGTGAATAACTGCATGGGTCTTTTTATAGCGGCTATTTCAAATCGGGACAATCAATATAGTTGGAATGAACCGTACCGATTGCGACTGTCCGATGCTCCTGATTTGGCGTGTTATCGGGGCCGCCTTGCGCTTCACCCAACGCGGTAACGCGCAGTTGCTCAGGTCTAGCCCCTTTTTCTATCAACATTTGGCTGACGGTCGCGCCTCTTCTTTCGGATAAACTTTGATTGCTATCCGGGCTGCCAACCGTATCGGTATAAGCGATAACATCTGCAGTCGCGTCAGGATGAGATTCCAGATATTTGCCCAGGGTCGAAATGTGGTGGTCATTGGTTTTGTAAGGTATTGCACTGCCGGTTTTGAAATAGGCGGCCGTTTGTTGAGCTACTTCAGCTTGATGATGGTTTTGTCCATGCACGGATGTTAACCATTGGCACAGCTCTTTTTCTGATGCAAGCCGGTGCTCGGCAGCTTCCTTCGCCGCATCCATGGCTTTTTGCCGTTCATCAATATTCCAATATTGATCGTTTTTCCAATGATCCAATACATTATTGGCTTTCTCCGATTTTTCTTCGGCTAATTCCTCATGGTAAACTGATTGACCATAATGGCCGGCTACTGCGGCATCAATTCCCGAGGTGAGCCCGGGAATATCTTTCTCAGGCAGCGTACAGCCCGCAAGAGCTATGACTAACACTGCAAATGGCAGGTAAACACATTGTTTGTTCATGATTTTATCCTCTCAGTGCAAACCACCCACAACGTTGTGGTGGATGGATACAACAGTTATTTAATGGGGGCAAATCTATTCGCCATCATCCAGCGGTCCATACGTAGTCCAGAATCCTGGAATATGAATGCCGAAGTAACGCGTATCCTCGCTAAAGCGATCCCATACATAAGACGGTGAAATATAATCATCGGTTGGAATGGGTGAGGTAATTAATTCTGCTGCTCCTACAACCGTTCGGCTAACGGAATGTATTACACCGCGTAGGACGCCCCATGTTAAACCAACAAAAATATTTTCATCGTGACTGATGTTAATAACATTTTTTGGTAATTCAATTAAGCCGGTTGTTGTGTTGGATAGCCCCTGAGTAAATTTTGATGTGAATTGTGGCAGGTAGCCAGGATCAGGCTCATTCGCATAAGCTGACCCGGCTGACAATAATGCGCTGCTAAGTATACAGGCAATATAGAGGTTTTTATAGTTCATTTTCAATCCTCCAAAGATGGTTAAGACATCAGAATCAATGGGAGTCCGTCTTGATTGACTCTGAAAAATAGAGTTGATTTATACCCAATAAAAAACTAAATCCAATCCTGGTAACGTTAATGAAATGATAGGGCTGGCAGTCAGGGGGGTTATTTGTATAGGATATTCCGACTTCCCGATTCTGCTTTTCAATAGGTTTGGCTTTATGATTTTTGTGCAGTAAATCACAAAACTAAATGAATATCAACTGATATTTATAGTTAGGGGTTGAGCTGAAAAGCAACAATCCATACTACAAAAGAGATGCAGAGATTTATTAAACTCGAATATTTTTTAATAGCACTCCGTTTTTTTAAAAAACTTTCACTTAATTGTGGGCAGTAACCCACTTAGCCCGGGACAGATAACATGCCTTGAAGAGATAGACTCTGTAAAATCGTCGAGCTTTATAATGATGGGTAGATCTATTGTGGGAGCACCGCTACTATTGCGACTCACGTTTCAAATCGCGATAGTGGCGGCGACTCATACGCATCAAGCTAAGCGCAGTCAGCTTGGATCAGATCCTCACGGAGAGTATCAGCCAGATCCGCAAAGCTGTCCAAATACCCCACTTGCAGGGCAATTGCGCTCCAGGTCGTGAGACGTTTTCGCTTCTGCTTAAGCA
>CAIQND010000321.1 GCA_903873045.1 uncultured Methylococcaceae bacterium
CGGCCAAAATCTCATCTTCACGTTTACCAACCCCCGAAAAAACAATTTTTTTGGCATCGCCACCGGCCGCAAGAACACGTTCAAGCTCACCTAACGAGACAATATCAAAACCTGAGCCTAAACGGGCCAGCAGATTAAGCAAGGCAATATTGGAGTTTGCTTTGACGGCATAGCAAATTAAATGCGCCTGATCGCCGAAGGCAACATCAAACGCTTTCCAGTGCCTTTCCAAGGTCGCTCTGGAATAAATATAACAAGGACTACCGTGGGTAGCGACAATGTCCTGCACAGCAACGGCTTCAGCATAAAGCTCATTGTTTCGGTAATTAAAATAATCCATGATTTACTTGTTGTTTGCGGGTTTAGGTTCAGATTTTGGTTCAGGTACAGGTTCAGGTTCCACATAAATAGGGGGAGCTGAGCCCGGAAGATAAAGGGGGCCAAGTTGTCCGCAGCTCGTTAAGGCGGAGCATGTGGCTAAAAATAGAAATAATTGACTGGTTTTCATAAGGCATCATAAATCTTTGGAAGCCACCCTGTGGCAAAAATGAATAACATAATAATCTGAATGACCCTGTTTTTGAAAGCGAGTCGAAACAGCAAGGGTAACAGATTACATAACATTTACGAAGTTCTAGGTAGTCGTACGCATATTATTATTTTTGTTTTCTGATTTAATGGCTGAGCTTGTATTTTTTCTAAAGGACATTATAAGATAATACGCAACAAAAAACTGTCACAGAGATATTTTTTGCAAGTTACCGTAGGGTTCAATAAGAGGTAAGTGCTATGAATAAACATTTGAGATTGGTTAGAGAATTTCACGACGCATTTTCAGTTCCTCAGCCAGAAAGCAGGGCGAGTGTCCGATTATCCGAAATGGCTATTATTATGCGGCAAGCCTTGCTGATGGAAGCGGGCGGCGAGTTATTCAGAGCCATTAAATCAGGCGATATGGTTAATATTTTGGCCGGTATGATAAATCTTTCATACAGTGCTTTGGGGGCGATTGCCCTGCAAGGGGCTGATGTTTTGGAGCAGTCGATATCATGGCAGCATGATGGTTTTGTGATTTCCATCATGCGGCTTTTTTCCGATAAAATTAATAAATGTACTTCTGGCAGACCTGAACATTATTCAGACGTTTATTGTTTATGTGTTTATTTATCGAGAGGTTTTATTAACGCAGATTTCGATAAAGCGTTTCAAATGATTCATGACAGCAAAATGTCCAGCCGGGGTAAGAGTGGCGCATTGAGTAGCGAAAATGCCGAGGATATTTTAAAGCCAAACTTTTTTAAAACACCCGATTTAAGTGATTGTCTTTACGAATAATTTTAAAAGCACCTGTGTTAAATAAATCACATAGCCTGGTGATAAAATGCCCTGACACAACAAAGAGTAATCAAATAAAAGAGGTTTATTATGGGATGGAGAGAGCGTAAACAAGAAGAAACCTATACCGATGAAGAGGTTGAAGCCCGACTAAAAGAAGAGTTGCCTCTCTGGTATCTGGAAAATGGCTGGATTCGACGTAAATATAAAACCAGTGGCTGGAAAAGTACCTTGATGGTGGTTAATACGGTGGGTCATCTGGCAGAAGCCGCTTTTCATCATCCGGATCTTGCCGTTTCTTATGCCTTTGTCATCGTTAAGTTAATGAATCATGCCGCAAAAGGTATTACCAACAAGGATTTTGAACTGGCACACAAGATTGAAGCTGTCATTATGTGGCAACCGGGTAAAGAAGGCGGCGCATTAGAAGGCACACCCGATGATCCACGCTTTAAGTACATCAAATACGATAAAAAACCTGACTAAGGAACGTGCATGAAATAACTTGATCATTTATATCCCCTCACCCCAACCCTCTCCCTAAGGGAGGGGGAGCAAGATGTCTAAGTTATTTCGTGCGTATTCCTAAACGGGATTTTTCCCGTAAAAAGTAGAAATCGAAGTAACTGATAATTACGCACGCCATCCCAATGTTCGGTTTGGTCAGGTCGGCTACCCACTTTAGACGGGACAAGCAAAAAGATTTAACCGTCAATACGGTTAACTTAATGATAAGGTTATTTCTGCGAAAGAACTTACCTATTAGAAGAATCCAATCGTTTTCTTGATTGGGAAAACCCTACTTTTAATGGGTAAAATATTCTCCGGAAATCGCCTTAAACTATGAACAATGAATAGCCTATTAACCACACATGA
>CAIQND010000322.1 GCA_903873045.1 uncultured Methylococcaceae bacterium
AACAACGTCCTATAACGAGGAGAAGATCATGGCTTTACGTCAATGTGCAATATACGGTAAAGGTGGAATTGGTAAGTCTACTACCACTCAAAATTTGGTTTCTGCGTTGGCAGAATTAGGTAACAGTGTAATGATTGTCGGCTGCGATCCTAAAGCTGACTCCACCCGTTTAATACTTCATGCCAAAGCCCAAACCACCATTATGAGTTTGGCGGCTGAAGCCGGTAGTGTTGAAGATTTAGAACTTGAAGATGTATTGAAAGCCGGTTATCGCGGCATTAAATGCGTTGAATCAGGCGGCCCTGAGCCAGGTGTTGGTTGTGCGGGTCGCGGTGTAATTACAGCGATTAACTTTCTGGAAGAAGAAGGTGCTTATGACGATGAACTTGACTTCGTTTTTTATGATGTACTTGGGGATGTTGTGTGTGGTGGTTTTGCCATGCCAATCCGTGAAAACAAGGCGCAAGAAATTTACATCGTCTGCTCGGGTGAAATGATGGCGATGTATGCCGCCAATAACATTGCCAAAGGTATTGTGAAATATGCCAACTCAGGCAGTGTGCGTTTGGCAGGTTTAATTTGTAACTCACGTGAAACTGCACGTGAAGATGAATTAATCTCGGCGTTGGCTGCAAAAATCGGCACTACCATGATTCACTTTGTGCCACGTGACAACGTTGTGCAACGTGCCGAAATTCGTCGTATGACCGTTATCGAATATGAACCTGAACATAAACAAGCACAAGAATATCGTGATTTAGCGATAAAAATTCGTGATAACAAGAATTTTATCATTCCAACACCCATTACTATGGATGAACTGGAAGAATTAATGATGGAATTCGGCATTATCGACGATGTAGACGAATCAATTATTGGTGTATCAGCAGCCGCAGAAGCAGTCGCTTAATACCGAACAACCAACCGTAGAGACGCGATTTATCGCGTCTGACTGTAGATACGCGATGAATCTCGATCTCGATAAATCAAGACGCGATAAATCAGACGCGATAAATCGCGTCTCTACGGAATTTCCGTCCTAAAACCTTGCCTGTTGGGGGATTACCCACGGCATAAGTAGGAGATAATCATGGCAGCTCTAACAAGAGAAGAGACAGAAGCACTGATTCAAGAAGTGCTGGAAGTCTATCCCGAACAAGCCAGGAAAGATCGCGCCAAGCATTTGGCGGTTAACGATCAATCCGTAGAAAAATCAAACAAATGTATTACTTCAAATCGTAAATCCCAACCCGGCACCATGACCATTCGTGGTTGCGCTTACGCCGGTTCCAAGGGTGTGGTTTGGGGTCCGATTAAAGACATGATCCATATATCACATGGCCCGGTGGGCTGTGGCCAGTATTCCCGCGCAGGTCGTCGTAACTATTATGTCGGCACGACCGGTATCAATACCTTTGGCACGATGAACTTTACTTCTGATTTTCAGGAGAAAGATATTGTTTTCGGCGGCGATAAAAAGCTTGCCAAAATCATGAATGAAATCGAGCAATTATTTCCGCTGAATAAAGGCATCAGCATTCAATCAGAATGCCCAATCGGTTTGATTGGCGACGATATTGAAGCGGTTGCCAAAAAAGCCAACAAAGAAATCGGCAAACCGGTTGTACCGGTTCGCTGCGAAGGTTTTCGCGGTGTCTCCCAATCATTGGGCCATCACATTGCCAATGATGCGATTCGGGACTGGGTACTGGAAAACCGTGATGGTGACGAAAGCTTCCCCACCACACCTTATGATGTCGCTGTTATCGGTGACTACAACATTGGTGGCGATGCCTGGGCTTCACGTACTTTATTGGAAGAAATGGGTTTACGCGTCGTCGCACAGTGGTCTGGTGACGGCACCATTGCGGAAATGGAAAAAACCCCCAAGGTAAAACTGAATTTGATCCATTGCTATCGTTCAATGAACTATATTGCACGGCACATGGAAGAAAAATACAAAATCCCCTGGATTGAATACAATTTCTTTGGCCCGACCAAAATTGCTGAATCCTTACGTAAAATTGCCGCCTTGTTTGATGAAACCATTAAGGCTGGCGCTGAAAAAGTGATCGCCAAATATGAGTCTGAATACCAGGCGGTCATCGACAAATACAAACCACGCCTGCAAGGCAAGCGCGTTATGTTGTATGTCGGCGGCTTGCGTCCACGCCATGTCATCGGCGCTTATGAAGACTTGGGTATGGAAGTGGTGGGTACCGGTTATGAATTTGGTCACAACGATGATTATGACCGTACCATTAAAGAAATGGGCAATGCAACGCTGATTTATGATGACGTAACCGGTTACGAATTTGAAGAATTTGTTAAACGGGTAAAACCTGATTTGATCGGCTCCGGTATCAAAGAAAAGTACATTTTCCAAAAAATGGGTATTCCCTTCCGGCAAATGCACTCTTGGGATTATTCCGGCCCTTATCACGGTTATGACGGCTTTGCCATCTTTGCCCGCGATATGGACATGACATTGAACAACCCCTGCTGGAAACAAGTCAACGTACCTTGGAAAACAGCAGACAGCACTAAAGTAGCCGTTGCCGCAGGCGCGTAGTTTGTAGGGTGCGCATCGCGCACCTTTTGCAAGTCATGCGATGTACTTTGTAGAAGGTGCGCAATGCGCACCCTACCTTCCTTCAATCGTCGTCCACAGCACGTGGCGCGTAGGAGCTTATCATGAGTCAAGATGTAGATAATATTCAACCCAGTTATCCTTTATTCCGTAATGACGAATACAAGGAAAGCCTGGCCACTAAGCGTGAAGCTTATGAAGAGCGCCACCCCCAGGAAAAAATTGATGAAGTCTTTCAGTGGACAACCACCAAAGAATATCAAGAACTCAATTTTAATCGTGAAGCGTTAACCGTCAATCCGGCTAAAGCGTGTCAACCACTAGGCGCGGTTCTTTGTGCCTTGGGTTTTGAAAAAACCATGCCTTACGTGCATGGTTCACAAGGTTGTGTTGCTTATTTTCGTACCTATTTTAACCGTCATTTTAAGGAGCCTGTCGCTTGCGTATCGGATTCCATGACCGAAGACGCTGCGGTTTTTGGCGGTCAAAAAAATATGATGGCAGGTTTGGAAAATGCCAAAGCCTTGTACAAACCGGAAATTATTGCTGTCTCAACCACTTGTATGGCTGAAGTTATCGGTGACGACTTAAATGCCTTTATTAATAACGCCAAAAAAGCGGGCCATATCGAACAGGAATTTCCAACGCCTTATGCCCACACCCCAAGCTTTGTCGGTAGTCATACCACCGGCTGGGATAACATGTTTGAAGGCATGATCAAGTATTTCACGCTGAATTTCATGGATGATAAAAAAGTCGGCTCAAACGGCAAGATCAATCTGGTTCCCGGCTTCGAAACGTATCTGGGCAACTACCGCGTCATGCACCGCATGATGAAAGAAATGGGGGTTGATTACACCTTAATGAGTGATCCTTCTGAAGTGCTGGATACCCCGGCTGACGGTACTTTCCGTATGTATGCGGGCGGTACGACCCAAGCTGAAATAAAAGATGCACCCAATGCAATAGATACTTTGTTGCTGCAACCCTGGCAGTTGGACAAAACCAAAAAGTATGTCCAAAACATTTGGCATCAACCTGCTACGGCCATCAATATCCCCATGGGTCTGCAATGGACCGATGAATTCTTGATGAAAATCTCCGAACTGACCGGCAAACCCATTCCTGCTTCTCTGGAACTTGAGCGTGGCCGCTTGGTTGACATGATGACTGACTCACATACCTGGATGCACGGCAAAAAGTTCTCCTTGTACGGTGATGCTGATTTTGTCATGGGCATGACCCAATTTCTGCTGGAAATGGGTGCTGAACCTGCCGATGTATTGTGCAACCATGCCAACAAACGTTGGGCGAAAGCGATGGATAAAATGCTGAAAGACTCCCCTTATGGACAAAATACAGTCGTCCATACCGGTAAGGATTTATGGCATTTCCGCTCCCTGGTATTCACCAACAAACCGGACTTCATGATCGGCAATTCTTATGGCAAGTTCATTCAACGTGATACTTTCTATAAAGGCGAAGAATTTGAAGTGCCGTTGATACGCATTGGTTTTCCTATCTTTGACCGGCATCATTTGCACAGAATGACCACACTGGGTTATGAAGGCGCCATTTATATGCTGACCACCCTGGTTAATGCCGTACTGGAGCAGTTGGACAAAGAAACCAAAGGCATGGGTACAACCGACTATAACTACGATTTGATTCGTTAAGTTAATTGTAGGTCGGGTTAGCGGTTAGCGTAACCCGACAATTCATGCATTAAATGTCGGGTTACGCTATCGCTAACCCGGTATCTACTATCCAATGCGCATAACGGAGACCTCAATGCCTAGTGTCATGTTGAAAAAAAATACCGAAGGCAAATTGATCTTCTACGTACCCAAAAAAGATTTGGAAGAAGTGGCGGAATCCGTTGAATTCGACAGCCCCGAAAAATGGGGGGGTGAAGTTTTACTCAGTGATGGTTCAAAATATTACTTTGAACCCATCAATGCACAGCCCGACTTCCCCGTTACCTTACGCGCAAAACGCATAGATTCAGGAGAATAATCATGGCCTTATATATTGTTGAAGCAGATTGTATTTCATGTGGTGACTGCCTGCCCGTGTGTCCGACCGACTCCATCACCGAAGGCGCTATCGTCTTTAAAATTGATAAAAAATCGTGTACCGAATGCGAAGGGGATTTTGACATACCTCAATGCGTCAAAGTATGCCCGATTGATAATTGCATACTGCCACTTGAGGCATAATCCCATGAGCAGCCAGGACATATTATCAAGAGATCTGGCTTTACGTATCGGGTTGGCCGCTCGTGCCTTACCCGATACCGATGCCAAACGTCTGTTTACCGTGCTGACCGACTGCGTCAGCTTGCCCATAACAGAAGATAAAATTGGCAGTATCAACCTGAAAACCCTCAAGGCGGCTCAGGCCGGGGAATTTTCAAACATTGATGACGCTTTGCTGAAAAAGGCTTTGCACATTCTTAAACACAGTATCGAGACCGGTGACACACAAAAGCCGGATATTGATAACTATGTAGAAGGCGATATGCCGGGGTCTGTTCGTATTGCCTGTGCCAGTAATGATGCCATCAATGTCGATGGTCATTTTGGCTCCTGTAGTCAATTTTTAATCTACCAGGTTTCTGCTGAAGAAACCCGTTTAATCGACATCCGTTCCACGCACAGTTTGGACGGTCTGGATAGGGAAGATAAAAACAAGTACCGGGCCGAGCTGATTCAGGATTGCCAGGTCATTTATATGGCCTCAGTCGG
>CAIQND010000323.1 GCA_903873045.1 uncultured Methylococcaceae bacterium
CCTGACAAATTAAATCAAGAGGTTCTACTGAGTATTTCTCTGAGCAATCCTTTACTGGTAATCTCTATTTCCATTGTTGTTGGTACTTTTTTTGGTCAATGGTCAGGACAATTGAGTGCAAAACTAACCAAGTAAACTGATACACTCAAATATGTTGCGCGAGGTGGGCAACTTGTTTTGCCCACCCGTACTGCAAATAATAAGGCGTAACGTAATGATTAGATACAAACAAACGGTAATGGTAGCTTTATTGGCTACCGGTTTGGCGATGGGAAGCACCGCACATGCGAATTTGCTTTATAACATTACGGACTTGGGGACGTTGGGTGGCGGGTCAAGTCAAGGACTCGGTATTAATGCCTCCGGTTTCGTGACTGGGTGGGCAGAGACAAACAATGGTGTTTACCATGCTTTTATCACCAATTCTAGTGAACAAATGACCGATTTGGGTACATTAGGTGGTAGCAATAGTGCCGGTTACGGTATTAATGCCTCTGGTCAAGTGACGGGATATTCCGATATTGCCAACAATTATGGCTACCACACTGCCTTTGTCACCAGTCCCAGCGGAACAATGAGCAATTTGGGTTCGTTGGGTGGAGGTCTTCGTGCGGGACTGAGTATTAATGACTCAGGGCAGGTAACGGGGGAGGCTGATATGACGGCCTTCATTACCAATTCAAGCGGACAAGTGAGCATTTTGAGCACGTTGCCGGGTGGAAGCGATGGCCGTGGACATAGTATCAATGCCTCCGGGCAGGTGACGGGTTTCTCCAAAACAGCGGATGATATTTATCATGCCTTCGTCACTAATGCTGATGGACAAATTATCGATTTGGGTACGTTGGGTAGAAACAATAGCTCTAGCATGGGGTACGGAATTAATGACTCAGGGCAGGTGACGGGGCAGACAGATGTAGTCAGTGGTGCTAGCCATGCTTTTATCACCAATACCGGCGGACAGATGGTCGATTTGGGATCACTGGATGGTTATTACGAGAGCGTTGGAATGGGTATCAATGCTTCCGGGCAGGTGGTGGGTTATTCCTATACACCAAGTTTCTATACAACAAATGGAAGTAACTACCATGCTTTCGTCACAGACAATGGCTTCATGAAGGATATTAATACCTTGCTGGTTTCTAGCGCGACGGGATGGGAGCTTACTAATGCAATAGGAATCAACAATTCAGGCCAAATTACCGGTGCTGGTATCCATAATGGCCTCACTCACGCCTTTGTATTAACTCCAGTATCAGCCGTGCCAGTTCCATCGGCTATTTGGTTGTTTGGTAGTGGTTTGGGATTATTGGTATTCACTCGCCGAAAAAATAAAAACATCCAGCTCAAAGACGGCTAAAACTAAAATAGAGTATGCTGATTCAGCTATTGCATTTACAGGTACATTGCCTACAATGCGCATCAATCAAATAAATTATCAGGAATTTTTATGCTAATTCTCGGCGTGGATATAGGCGGTTCAGGTATTAAAGGAGCCATTGTTGACACTGAAACAGGGGAGCTGGTTACTGATCGTTACCGTATTGATACGCCACATCCGGCAACGCCGGAAGCCGTTGCAGCGATTCTTGCGCAATTGGTTATTCATTTTAACTGGAGTGGCTTGGTGGGTTGTGGTTTTCCGGCTGCTATTCAACACGGTGTACCGCGCACCGCTTCTAATATATCACCCGCGTTTATCGGTATCAATATCGAAAAGTTGTTTTCAGAAGCCACTAAATGTGCGTGTTATTGCGTGAATGATGCGGACGCAGCCGGTATGGCAGAAATGCATTTTGGCGAGGGCTTGGAAGCTGGTGTTGTTTTGCTGATAACTATTGGTACAGGCTTGGGTACTGTTCTTTTTAGCGATGGTAAATTACTGCCCAATACGGAATTGGGGCATTTGTATTTAAAAAATGGCAAAAAAGCCGAGCATCATGCGGCTGATGCCGTTCGAAAAAATGAAGATTTAAGCTGGAAACGCTGGGGCAATCGCTTTAATAATTACCTAACCATGATGGAAAAGTTGTTTTGGCCTGATCTAATCATTTTAGGGGGCGGTGCGAGTAAAAAGTTCGAAAAATTTAAAAAACAAATTACCGTAGAAGCACCGGTAAAACCGGCTGTTTTCTTAAACCAGGCAGGCATTGTTGGCGCTGCCTTGTATGCAAAATCAAAAAACACCTTGATTGATAATTAAGGTAACTCGCAATCATTACCTGACTCCGCGAGCACCACCGACTTAATGATTCCTAGAAGGCTGTGTACGAAGCGTGTGAAAGCTATAAAGTGGAAAATTATTTATTGCGAGCTGCCTAAAGGCCGGAGTACAAACCCAGGGTTGCACTCTTAAACCCGCGTTTGGAAAACAGGAGCTTTGCTTTTTTCTACGATGCGAGACATTTTTTTGTAGGGGCAGGCTTTACGCCTGCCCTTTAATGCCACGATGTTGGCAGGGCAACCGCAAGGGATTGCCCCTACAACACACGGATATTGTTACAGAAAACCGTATAAAAATAGACAACTCCCAAATCGGCAAGCCTGAAATGCCATCCACACACAAACAGGATTAATATTCATGACTATCAAAACAAAATTACGCTGGGGTATTTTAGGTGCGGCTCGTATTAATGAGCGCTTGCTGCCCGCCATCGTGGAAGCTTCAAATGCCAAACTGGTTGCGATTGCCAGTCGTCGCCCCGGTGCGGCCGCGCAAACG
>CAIQND010000324.1 GCA_903873045.1 uncultured Methylococcaceae bacterium
GCGGCGCTCGCTTGCAGTTCTTCAGATGTGGGTTCATCGACGGGTTTTCTGCCTTTAATAAATAAGGGTCTAGCCACCAAATCGGTATAACCGGCTTCAGTTTGCTTGGTTAGTTCTATGGTCGGCATTTCATCGTGTGCGGATTTTTTTTCGGGTGCCGTTATTGCCATCAACACTTGCTGTTGCGTCCATCCCGCATAGAACCACTCACCGATTATAATCAGAACCAACGCCAGGCAAACAACGCTTAACACAGACATAAGCTTAATGTTCATTGTGCTTTTTTTCTCATAAAGCTGACCGCCTGAAAATTAACGTTCAATTCATTACTGGACTCGATTTGGCGCGTCGTTCTGTTTCTGGTGCCACGCATGGGTCTTATATCAATCTGGTCAATAATAATCAACGGTGTCGAGGTTTCTATCTTGTACAGTACTGCCCGCAATTCTTCACTATTGCCGGTCATTCTTACCCTAACGGTTATCCGGCTAAAGTTGTCCTTATTGCTGACGGGAAGCGCTTGGGTACTGCTCAATTGCCCGCCGGCATCGACAATCGCTTTTTTTATAAACTCCTGCATTTCAGCAGAAGCCAACGCATCCGTTTCCTGGCTATTAAAATAACCTTGCGTCTCATGCTGCTGTTTTAAATTGGCTATACTGGCAATAACGGTTTCTTTTTCTGCTAATATACGCTCATATTGCTGTAGCTTAAAAACAAGATTATTTTTAGCCTCGTCCAACTCCATTTTTTTGTTAACGACCGGCGCAATAACAACCAAAACAACAACCAGTATGACGATAATTAATAACCCTAATGCAATCCAGCGCTGTTGTAGTTCAGGCGAAAACAGGGCGCGTATTTTATCTTTATTCACTGGCCGCATCTCCTGCATTGGCTACATCAACCGTGATCTGAAAGCGTTCAAATTTGCTGATGCTATCCTGGGTGACTGGCGAAGCAAAGCGGGCATTTTCAAACAATTCAGACGCTTCCAAAACGGCTATCAGTGTTGAAGCGGCCGGCGATTCGCCTTGTATTTGCAAATGCCCGTCCGAGTATTGTGCATAGCTTAGCCAGGTATCATCTTTAATGAGTGCGCTTAAGGTATTCAACATCACAATGACTTCCGGTGTCGCGCTTTTCTCTTTAAGTAACTGGCGGGTTTCGTCTATCACCGCATCAATTTCTTTTTGCAATGTTTTAACCTTTTTGGCATCTTTCTCCAGAGCATCGGCCTTTATCTGTAAGACACTAACGGTTTGATATTCAAGCACTACCGGCATCACTATAACCGCCATTAGCAACAGACCGGTCAAGGTTATCAGTCCCCAATGCATTAAACCGGGTAATTTTGCGGTTTTTTGTCTTAGCTTTTCGGGTAAAAGATTATAAGAATAGTCGAGATCATCCAGATTATTAGGCGAGCCTTCATAATCGACAAACTCCAGCGACAGGCCCAGCGCCTTGATATCGTCATAGAGTCCATCAAGTAATTCCCGGGGCGTTAATATCAGCATGACTCTGATTTGTCCCGGCTCGTTTACAACGTCCAGCGGCTTAACGGCAAAATAAACCTGTTCCGCCTTAAACGGTGTATAGCGATCCAATTCGTAAGCGACGACCTGATCAAGATTTTCTTTTGCCGCCGCAGGCAAACCCAGCTCTTTTTGAATGCCATCATGACGCGTTAATCTGAGTATTATTTTAGCTTTTGCAAGACGCTCATCTTTTTCACAAAGGCGCTGAAAGGTGAACTCTCTGGCAGCACTTTCGGGTATTTCCAGCGTTTCACTTTGCCCATTGTGCATATAGCTTAGGACTAACTGACTGCCTTCAGAATGTATGATGATGAAGCCTTGCTGGTCATTTACAAGCGCCTTGATTTTTTCCGGCACCAAAAAAGCAAGCTCTCGCTTCCACCAGCGAAAGAACTGCTTAAAATTAAGGTCAATTGTTGAGTTCAGGTTCAGCATACTGTTTCACTAATAAATTACTCATTGCATCGGTAAATAATGATGCCCTGTTTGCGGTTGCATTTTGCCATTTCAATATCTCAAACGGGCTTGGGGTTGCCTGGGTATTGGCGGTTTTTTTTATCACCGCACTGATCAAGGCTCTTGATCCGTCAGCCAGAAACGCTTCAGAAACGATGGTAAATGCATTATTTTGTCCGGTTGGATTTTGTCCGATGGGAGTACTTTGTCCGATAGGGGTATTCATCCCTAAACTGGCGGGAAAGGCTGGCACCGGCAGGTTATTTATCGTACTTTGCAGTCTGGCTATAATATAGGCATCTACCAACGTTTTATCCAAGCCGGGAATGACCTGTAAAACGTCTTTAGTCGCCACCTTTACGTCGACTTGCGGTTGCCCGGAATAAACAGTGACTAACGGCTCAAGCCACAAAAACAAAGACTTGTTCATGCCCAAGACCAACTGCAACTCTTCAATGGACTCGAAGGGTTTATTTCTGGGCTGATACTTTAAGCCTGCGTCCTGGTATTCCTGTTTTTCAGCGCCATCCAAATGCACCAGATCATCGGCATCACGCCAGTCGAGAATAGCACCGACTAACTTGGCTTGCTGCTCTTCATCTACCGGAGCACTGGTCATCAGGCTTTTTAGTAAGGCTTCATCGGCTTTATTGATATCTATTTTACCGGCCTCAGATGACAGTCGTAACCTGATTTTGGCATTACTGGCATTTATTTCATAAATATTACCATCTGCACGCCAACCTTTTGTAATATCAGGATTTAGCAACATCATTTCTGCCATTGCAATTCCTGACTTTGCAACCGCACTGGCTTGCACATTGTTTTTAATGCCACCAACAATAGCGGATTCCCGGCGCATACTGAGCGCAAAACTTCCCGCCATAATAGTCAGTAAACTTAACACCCACAGCACCAGAACCAGCGCCATCCCCTTTTGCCTTATCACTGATGCGATGGGGGTTGATTTATATTGCCTGTATTTCCGGCACCAAGGCTTGCGTTGTCAGCGGTACTTGCGCCCGTCACTTTAAGATCAATAATCATTTCCGGCCAGTAGATGCCATTGTCCAGATTGATGTTGATTTTAACCAAGCGCGGCAATGCTGCTTTATTTAGCCATTCTTCCATCCAAACTCCCTCACTCACACCCTCCTCTGAGCCAAAATAAGCCAGCGTAAACCCACTGACGTGCTTTATTAACGTCACTTCTTCCTTTGGCCATTCTTCTCCCTCAGCC
>CAIQND010000325.1 GCA_903873045.1 uncultured Methylococcaceae bacterium
AGGTCTACCCCTGATTCCCATTCAACAGTATCAAAAGAAACAGAGACTTTTTCAAAAGAGGTGTAATCTTTAATTCGATTAAAAATCCCAAAATTCAAATAGGGTTTCATATCTAAAGTGCCACTTTCGCCGTTATTAAACGTAATATCAAGAATATAATCGTCTTGGGGAGCAACCGCTATTACTGATGGATACATAATGTCGCCTTTTATTGTAAGGGGCTTATTTTGATGGGTTCTTTACCGTTCATAACCAAATTCCAGTGGAGCGTAAGTTCTTCTTGGTGAAGTTCAGCCCATGCAAGAACAAGTTTAAGTATTCACCTCCCCCTTTGAAAAAGGGGGATTGAGGGGGATTTATCTAATAAAATCTCCCCTAACCCCTCTTTTTCAAAGAGGGGGACTGAATAGTTACGTTTAAGTTGCTTTTTGGGTAAATTCCCTTCTATTAATTCACAAGTACGTATATCTACAGTTGCCGTATATTCAGCGTAGTAAACATGAAAATGCGGAGGCGGATGTTCGCCAGGCGCGAAATACATACGGATGATAATTCCATAAAACATCGATATTGTAGGCAAAGCAAGCTCTTGATGTTAGGGCGTTTAATAGGAAGCTCCACGGGAGCGTTGTGTTGTTTGCGAGGTATCTTAACCTATCAATTCCACAATTAAAAATTTAGTCCAACAACAGATCCAAAGTTTGAGTACAAAATGGCATCGCATTTCCAAAGAATAGCCGTTCATTTTTGCAAGCGGTCGTTGGCAAGGCAGCGGATACTCAGCAGGATAAAAGTCGCGGTAAACAGCAAAAAATAGCTGATATCGACTGAGCTAAGTTGGCCACTTTGCAAGTTTTGGAAATGCCTTAAAATGGATAGATATTCAAAGAGTTCACTGCGCTGGTCATTCATGCCGGCTGACCAATCCAGAATCCATAACAATAATAAAATACCAAAAGTACCCATGGCGGCAACGGTAGGATGACCGGCCACCGTGGACATAAAAAGACCGGTAGCTGTAAAGGCACTGACCAGCAACACTAACGCCAGCAGGTTGGCAGCCAGCTTGCCCCAATCTAAATCGCCGCCTACCAGCAAAGACAGCGGCATCAGGGTGACCAGAACAACCACCAGTAATAACAAGCCAAGGCTACCCAAGTATTTGCCAAGAATAATATCGGCTGTGGAAATGGGGGCAGACAATAACAGCGACAGGGTTTTGTTGCGGCGTTCTTCACAAATTAGGCGCATGGTTAATAGCGGCGTGACCAGCAACAAGATAATAGCGGCGTTACCATACAAAGGTGTCACGACAATATCGGCCAAGCCGGGCGCTCCGTCAATAGACGCTAATTTTGGCTGAATCAGGGTGAAGGTTTCAACCTGCGTTAAAAATAAATAAGCTAAAAGTCCTTGCAGAACGGCTAATACCGTCCAGGCCAGCGGCGACAAAAACAGGCTTTTAAACTCTCGTTTGGCGATAGTTAACATCATGCTCATTAATCGTTGTCCCGGGTCAGGGCGATAAAAATATCTTCCATCGATTTTTTTACCGGCGTCAGTTCTTGCAATTCCCAGCCGTTGGCAATAATGGTTTCGGCAATGTGCCGGGTAGTATCGTCGGTCACGTGGCAGTAAATTTTGAGCTGATTATTGGCAAGGGTCTCAATTGAACTGACACCGGGGATGGTTAATAAAAGGGCGGTATCCGCTGGCAGTCGCGTCGTTACGTGAAGACTGCCGGTATTCATGGTCTGGTTAAGCCCCGCGATGCTCTCGCTTAATATCAGTTGTCCCTGATGAATAATTTGTACGTGCGAGCAGGATTCCTGTACTTCACTCAAAATATGCGTCGATAGAATGATACCGTGATCTTGCCCCAATTCGCGTATTAAGGCGCGGATTTCCCTGATCTGGATAGGATCAAGACCCACCGTAGGTTCATCAAGAATAATAACATCCGGGTTGTGCAAGATAGCCAGTGCAATGCCCACACGTTGCTGAAAGCCCTTGGACAGATTGGCAATCAACCGGTGAGAAACCGCCGTTAAGCCACAGCGTTCCTGGGCATGATTAATCGCTTGAGCGATGGCGTTTTTGGCGATACCCTGAAGTTCAGCGCAATAGTGCAGAAATTCCTGCACACTAAGTTCTTTATAAAGCGGCGGTGTATCCGGTAAATAGCCAAGACTGCGCTTGGCTTGATTGGGTTGATCCAGTAAATCAAAGCCATTGATGGTTATTTGTCCGGAACTGGGTGCCAGATTACCGCTCAGCATTTGCATGGTGGTGGTTTTACCCGCGCCATTGGGGCCAAGAAATCCCAGCACTTCGCCTTTTGCCAAGGTAAAGCTGACATCATTAACCGCGCAGACTTTACCGTAATAGCGACACAGATGGTCGACAGTGATCAGGTTGGTCATTAGAGCTATACTTGCTTGAGCAGAACTTGTAATTCAGCCTGGATTTTTTTACGGTAAAACAAAAATTTCCAGCGCGTACCGCCGCATTGCCGCCACAAAATAGCAGAACGTACCCCAGCCAGCAAACAGGCGCGTATTTTATTGGCAATCTCGGGTCTGGATAAATATTCCTGCTCACCATTAACCATGATTCTTGGCTGGAGTGTGCTAATGGTGTTCTGATAAACTTCGCCCAAGTTAGCCAGTACATTTTCATGTAACAAACCAAAATGTTCACTCTGTGCCTGGGCTTTAGAGACACCGATTTGAATGATTTGAAGCAGATCCTTGCGGCTGGATAACTGGTTTTCAATAAAAACCAATGAAGCAGAATAGCGTGCCTGTTCAGGGTTGACCACTTTAAAGCCGGTCATTTGTATGTTAAGTTGCACCAATCCCAGTTTTAATCCGGCCAGGCCGCCATAAACATCAATGACACTGTCAGAGTCTATTTTTAAGATACTGGCAATGCTGGTTTCAAACGCAACCGGGTCAGCCGTGCCTTTGGTCGCCAGTTGTTGCACCAGCGCCGCTGCTTGAGCAATGCCGGCCAAGGCGATAGTTTGATGAGTGATCGTGTTTAATTGCATAAGTTACTATTACAGGTGATTGGGTTATCAAAATATCTGGGTAGTCTAAAACATTTACGGTTCGGCGGACTATCAATATTTGACAGCACGGCGAGGGTAGGGCTATTCTTTTGAATTATGGTAAGTATTCAGGCGTAGGCCGGAATAAGGCTTTTCGAGCGCAAGCGAGAATAAGCATTTCCGGCACTCTCTACGATATGCCGGAAACGCTACCACGCGCTACGCCTTTCGACAGGCTCATAACAGGCTTGGGTGGCCTTATTCCGGCCTACGCCTAATGCTTGTTATATCTGCCTCACCAGAATCAAGAATTAAAACCTTAAAGATTGAGTATAATGCATGATTATCCGTTGCTACTCTATATATGATATAACAATTAAGCGGTAATTAAGCAATAGCAAACACGAAAACCGCAAAACCAACCCACACAAAGGAAAGAGAAATGATTGAATCTGTTGTTTTAACCGTTACCGATATGAAATGTGGCGGTTGTGAAACCAATGTCACGGGAAAACTAACCGCTATTGAGGGCGTTATTTCGGTAAAAGCTTCGTTTAAAGAAGACACCGTCAGTATCGATTTTGATAATGAAAAAACCACGTTGGCTCGTATAAAAGACATCATTACCGGCGCAGGTTTTCCGGTATTAAGCGATTAAATAATC
>CAIQND010000326.1 GCA_903873045.1 uncultured Methylococcaceae bacterium
AATGTCCGCTTTAAAAATAAAAAGTTTCGAAAATTTATCAATATCTCACAAATCCTGGTCTTCTCTAATAATATGGACTATGACCTGGAATCCATTGAGCCTATTCAGGGTGCTTTTTACGCTTCAACGTCTTATTCCGACGCCAACTTTAATTGTTTCAGGGAAGAAGAAGCGTTGGATTTACTGACCTTATTAGCGCCAGAAGATAATGAGTTGGAGAATGACGTTTTAAAAGATAATAATCTTGCCGCCATCAAAAACACACCCGAATTTAAGATCAATAAAGCCCCCAACTCACCGACCAACCGGTTATTAACGTCATTATTTTGCAGTGATAGACTGGCCCTGCTGTTAAAATATGGGCTGGCTTATGTGCAAGAACCCAAAGGTCTTGAAAAGCATATCATGCGTTATCCGCAATTATTTGCCACTCAAGCCATAGAGTACACCCTTGAAAGTGGCGTAAAAAAAGGCATTATTTGGCATACACAAGGCTCCGGTAAAACCGCCTTGTGCTTTTACAATGTGCATTATTTAACGGATTATTTTCAACAAAAAGCCATCGTACCCCAATTTTATTTTATTGTTGACCGTATTGATTTAATGGATCAAGCCAAGCGCGAGTTTTCCAGTCGCGGCTTAATCGTGCATGGCATTAATTCCAAAGAAGAGCTGGTTAAAAATTTCAGGTTAAAACAAGCCATACATAACTTGTCCGGCAAACGGGAAATTACTGTCGTCAATATACAAAAGTTTAAAGACGATAGCGATGTGCTCAAAGTCAATGATTACGACATCAGTAGCCAACGGATTTACTTTTTGGACGAAGTGCATCGCAGTTACAACCCGACCGGCAGTTTTCTGGCTAATCTGATTAACTCAGACAAAAACGCCATTATTATTGGCTTAACCGGCACACCGCTGATCGCCAATGACAGACGCTCGCGTGATACTTTTGGTGATTACATCCACAAATATTATTACAACGCCTCCATTGCCGACGGCTATACCTTAAAACTGATACGCGAAGGGATAGAAACCAAATACCAACTGCAATTACAACAAGCCTTAAAAGAAATTGAAATTTTAAAAGGCAATACCGATAAGCGTGTTATTTATGCCCATGAAAAGTTTGTAGAGCCTTTGCTGGATTATATTGTTGATGATTTTGTACAAAGCCGAAATCGGCTGGGTGACCATACTTTGGGCGGCATGGTGGTTTGTGACAGCTCAAACCAAGCCCGAAAGTTATTTGAGTTTTTTATCAGCAAATACCATCCCGAGCAAAAGACCCTGCAAGACATACAGCGACATGCCTACATTGCCGAGCCTTCTGCCCATTATGGCAACTATCAAACCCTGCACAAGCACTCGCTGACCGCCTCTTTAATACTGCATGATTTTGGCAGTAAAGCCGATCGTAAACAGGAAGTTGCTGATTTTAAAGACGGTAAAATTGATTTGCTCTTTGTCTATAACATGCTGCTGACCGGCTTTGATGCCAAGCGCCTAAAAAAACTGTACATCGGTCGCGTGATTAAAAGCCATAACTTATTGCAAGCATTAACTCGCGTTAATCGACCCTATAAAAACTTTAAATACGGCTATGTCGTTGACTTTGCCGACATCCGTAAAGAGTTTGATACCACCAACAAAGCCTATTTTGCCGAACTGCAAGACGAGCTGGGTGATGAAATGGAAAATTACAGCCACCTCTTTAAATCCAAAGCAGAAATTGAAGCAGAAATCAGGGACATTAAGGACAGCTTGTTTCATTACGACTTAAGTAATGCCGAACACTTTTCACAGCAAATCAGCCAGATTCAGGATCGCAAAAAAGTCTTGGAGATTAAAAAAGCCCTGGAAAATGCCAAAAATCTATATAACCTGATTCGCTTGTCCGGTCATTTTGAGATTCTGGAAACCGTCGATTTTAAAAAATTAAACCAGCTGTATAATGAAACCGCCCGCCATCTTGAACTGCTCAATTTAAAAGAATCGCTGCAAAACAATGTCGACACCACTCATTTGCTCAATGTCGCTTTAGAGAATGTCTTGTTTATGTTCCGCAAAGTGTCAGAAGAGGAAATGATCATCGCCGATCAACTCAAAGACATCTTGCGTAAAACCCGAGAAACCTTGGTCGGTAATTTTGATCAGAAAGACCCTGAGTTTATAAGCCTGTATGATGAGCTAAAACGCTTGTTTCAAAAAAAGAATCTGGATGAAATAACCCAAGACGACATGAAGCATAATATGCGAGCCTTACAGAAAATACGGGAGGCAGGCACCGAGCTGAACAGAAAAAACAACCTGCTTAAAGCAAAATATGACAATGACATCAAGTACGCCCGCGTTCATAAACGACTGCTGGAAAATGGCGATATTACCAACCGGGAGAGTGAAATAGGTGCAACGCTAATGACCATAAAACAACAGGCCGACAATAAGATTTTGATTAACACCAAGCTCTTGGATAACGAAAGCTATTTTCAAAACCTGATGATGAACGTGGTGTTTGATGGTTTTGAAAAAGCCCAAATAGACTTGGCACCGGAAACAGCACTTTATATTAACGACTGTTTGGTTAAAGAATACCTTAACGAATATCAAGGCAAGGCGGCTTGGTGAAGCCAAGCCGCTAAAAACAAAAGATAGTCCACGAAAGACACGAAAAGCACGAAAAAAAGCAAAGAAAAGGAAAGATAAAATAAAAAGAGACTTGATTAGCAAGATGACACTGGATCCCAAGTCGGAGCTTGGGAATTAGCAGAAGCGCTTGTAAGTTTTGGCTACCCACTTAAGGTGGGACAGTTTAAAATTAAGCCGTTCGTGGTAATCCTGTCGGCTACCCACTGTAGCCAGTATAAAATACTGGAGTTAGACCTGACAGGTTTATAAAACCTGTCAGGTCTGTCCCGTGTTAAGTTGGTAGCCTAAGTTTTTATTTAAAAGTATGACGTTATTAAATAACCGCGCAATAAATAAGTCTGTTTTTTTTTCGTGCCTTTCGTGCTTTTCGTGGACTCTGGTTTTTCTTTTTTTCGTGGACAATAAAAACAATGATCAAGGCAAGCATTAAATGGTAACGCAAGACTTTTCAGCACAAACAAAAGCACTGATTGACAACCTCAAGGGGGTTTGTACATCTTATGGCTTGGGCAATGACGGTAATGAATTTAAAATTATCACCCAGGTGTTTTTGTATAAATTCATGAATGACAAGTTTGTTCATGAGGTTAAATTAATAGACCCCAAGCTTAAAAACGCGGCCAACTGGGAGCAAGAAATTGCCGGTTATTCAGAGGCGCAATACCAACTGCTGCTGATGCGCATG
>CAIQND010000327.1 GCA_903873045.1 uncultured Methylococcaceae bacterium
CGGCGATTTCCCGGCATATAAAGCGGTGCCCCTAACATCCACGGTGAAAACGGCTTTAACGGTTGTCTCATAATTCAATCTCTTTAATTAACGCGACTGCACGGTACGGTAAATCTTTATAAACCGCTATCGGAATTGATTTGGACTCGGCTAACCAGCGCAAATGCTGAGTCGCCTCACAGTCCAAATCCTGTAACAACAATAACTGTGCTTCACGACGCAATAATACCCGCGTTGCTTCACCAATACCTGGCTTAATATAATTGTGATGGCTAATGCCGTATCGTTCGGCAACCCACTGTAAAAACGCTAGCGAAGTCGTTTGTAATTGTTGGCAATGATCTGAATGATCGGTAAAGCGGCCGTCAAAAGTAGGCCTTATAAAAACCACTCGCTCAAGTATTGACTCGATAAAATAAGTCGATAAATCATGTTCGGCAAACTGCCCGTAATAAACACAGCCATGAAAATCTGTAGAACTGGCGGTGTGTGGGTCATAAACGGATCGACTCACCAGACCGGATATGGTGGCATTTAAAATACAAGAAGGCATTAAATAATCTTCCGAAGCCGCAGCAACCTTAGCCCACCCTGATAAATCGGTTAACACATATAACTCAGGCAGAATAGCAATGCCATCACTGACTGCAAAAGCCTGTAAACTGGTTGCCAACTGCCGTGCAATAACGCCTTTTCCTGTCCAGCCATCAACAAAAACCAACGACTCCGGCGTGTGCTTTTGTAAAATATAACGCAAAGCATTTGAGTCTATGCCGACATCTCTAAGAATGGAAATAGAGAAATGTTCAACGTCGACATTAAAATGACGTTTTAAAACATGCTTGAGCAACACGCCCACCGGCGTTCCTGCGCGAGCCAATGACACCAAGGTAATGCCTTGCGGACGTGTCGCGACAATACCCTCCGCCAACAACAACAAATGCTCAGCCATACGATCCTGATTTAAGGTCATGGCCCGATAAAACAAGGGCAAATAGTCAGGCGGCGGCAAGGATTCATGGGTCAGCATTTCGGAATAATGTTTTTGACCGGATTGAATCAGTGCTTCTTTAAGGTGTACCGGCGTATCAACCAGCGTTATCGGTTTTAACAAAAACTGCACATCGTCAGGCGTGTAACTGCCGGTAAAAGGGTGCCTGTTTTTCATTACGCAAAAGCCAGTGCTTGATACAACTGCGTATTTTTTGGAATTAACGCGTAATCACACAGCCCCATAAAAGGCGCATCCGTGTTACTGTCGCCCGCCCCAAAGGTCACTAATTCTGGATGTTGCTGTTTGTAACTATTAATTAAATAACGGACAGCACTTTCCTTGTTGATAATCTTGGGCAATACCGCCAGATTATTGCCATTTAAATGCCAATACAAACTGCCGTCCAGAATATGCGGATGGGTTTTAATAATGCTGTCCAGCACTGTTTTTAATATCGTTTCAGTCCCGTCCACATGCTTGATGACACCATACCACGTCACTTCAAAGTCATTAACTAAGTGGGTTTTAAAACCGGTAAAGCGCTGGCAATAGTTCTCAACTTCCGCCCATACGTCCAGCAATTTCTCATGATATGCCGGTAAGGCTTGCATCATGCCGTCCATCCACACCCGATCAATAGCACGGTCTTTATCCAGAATAACGGCACCATGATTCAAAACCACTTCTTCCTGAAAAGGCAACATAACGCGATCAAAAGCATGGCCGTCCCGTCCGGTAACCGGCACAATTTTAAAACCTTTTGCCAGCCAATGCCACAACCATTGCTGTTTGTGGGTCGCGTAAGAATTGGGTGTGCCATCCGGTAAACAAGCCCGAACCTGTAACTTGGGATCATCGGCACCCAAGGCACATTTTCTCAAGGTCTGGAACAGCGTGTCATCAAGGTCTAAAAAAATATAACTTTGCATGGTTTGAGTGTGGTTGTTTAAGTTCAAATCGTGCACTTATGGCTTGCCATGCGTGCAGTCGGTCGGTTAATGCTTGATTAAGCGGCGTTTCATGACACAAAATAATGTCGCGATAATCATCCGGATTTAAATTGTAAATAAAATTGGGAATGCCGTCTTCATAGTTGTCTTCAAATTGACACACCGACCCAATATCGTTGCCCTGATGAATCGGTGAGCGTGTAGTGCTTTGCACCTTTACCATAAAACCGTTAGCTTCCAGTGCCCGTCCCAGCAAATAAGCCGGGGCGTTGCATTCACCGGTGCCTAATACCAAAATGGGCCGACTGTCATTGGACTCGCAGTTAAAACCGCTTTGGACTAATTGCTCAACAATATCAGTATCCAAACCAATCGGTGCCGCCATTCCCAGTCGCCCCGGCCAAGCCAATAAATGTTTTTTACAGCTGCCGTTACCTGACACATTAACAGTAATATTATCAATAGCAGCATTTTGACTATCTTCAAAATGTAACAAACCCTGCCTGAAACAGATCCATTCCACCGCAACCCCCGCTTGTAATTCCAAGGCTGCACGGTCATCAGAATGCGCAAAATTAACCAGACTGACGATAAACACCTTACGCATCGCTGGATTAACCGCTTGATAGGCTTTAATCAGGCGTAAAAAGGTTTTGCCCGTGCTGATTTCATCATCAATCAACACCAGGGTTTCTGCATTTAAAAATTGCTTTCGGTAATCCGGGTACATAGGATAATACAGAAAAAAGTCAGTAGCATGACTATGCGCTTCTTCAAACTCAAGCCGGTCTGTTTTATCCAGGTGATAACGGGTTGTTTGCATAAACAAAGCCTGTTGTACGCCCGCATGGCAAGCCGCTTCAAATACCCCATAACCCAAACCAGTGGCAGTTTCTGCCATGCCTATCCACAAGGATGATTCCCCTGCCCCTTTTTTTAATACCGCTCTTGCCAAGGCGCGATAAGACCAGCTCATGAGTTTGGGTGAAACCGGATAATGTTTACCCAAAACTTTGCTGACCAACAAAAACTTACGTTTACTGCTGACTCGTGCCGCAAACCCCAGCAAACGCTTCAGTGGAATGTGTCCGGGCTCTACATCGAGCTGAAGTGTGCCGGTGTCTAATTTGATCGTGACTGTTTTTTGCATAGTGTGTTCTGTGTGAAGCTATTGGGTGGATTATTAATTGAAAAAAGTGGCGAATTGCACCAAGACATGCAGCACGGCAATTTTAAAGTCCATCAATGAAAAAGCACTGGCTCTCAGCATGCCCACGATGCCCACCAGAATCCAAAAGACATTAAGCAAGGTATAGGCATTATCTTTTTTAAGAATGGAACACCAGGAAAGGATTACGGCATCGGTGGTATTAAAAGCCCAGACAAAAAAGAACGGACTTTCTGCACCGAACCAACTCACCAACGAGAAACTGAAAATCCGCATGAGCACACCGATCATTTCGATAGGTTTGATGTATTTAATAACTAAAAAATTTATTTTATTGAAGGGCATTGTTTGAAACCGGCTGAGCAGTGCTATAAAACCTTATTTTATTTCGGTGATAACTCATTCAAAATAAGACATATCCGGTTTGGACTTCCCAATCGCTAAGACTTTCGTAAAGTTTTGTCATCTGGAAATCATATTTCCGATAAGCCATACGTAAAGCTTTACCAATATCAGTATCTTGAAGACCTTTAGTTCTAGGTGAATGACATTTTACATGGCGAGCAAATGCTTTCTCAACATCGTGTCCATTACACAAATTATAATGATCAGAAATACCAAGAACC
>CAIQND010000328.1 GCA_903873045.1 uncultured Methylococcaceae bacterium
GCTTTGCCTGACTATTAACTTGCTTGTCAGGCTCGTTGAATAACGTTTGCAAGAAATAACCTTAAGGTGACTATCGGGTAAAATGTTGCCGATATCCATTGTTACCGGCTTTTTATCAAGTACAATACTGCAAATCTGCGACGTAGCCATCCCTTTGAAAAATAAATCCCATGACGGAAACCACCACGCTTTATAACCAGCTCAAACAAGCCCACAGCGAAGAAGATGTTAAAGATATTTACATCAAAGCACTGGGGCTAAAAAGTTACACCAAAGGGTTAATTGATATTCGCACGGATGAAATCTGGTTTGAAGCGAAAGACACCGGCAAGCATTCCAGCTATGCCATGTTTACCCAGCTCTTGCATTACGTCCAGGACGGCCTTAACAAAGGTGAAATTATCCCGCCGTTTTTAGCGGTGATTGACACCGAAAAAGCCGCTTTTATGAAAACGGCTGACGTGCTGCCGTTCTTAAAAAAGAAGACGGTCAAGTGGGGGAAATCAGCCAGCCAATATCCCAAAGAAGCGTTAGACGAAGTGTCTGCCCATATCGGCACCCATTTTGTTTCGTTTAAGATGTCGACGCACGAAGACGAATTTATCAGCACCGTTAAAGCCGCGATAAAATCCGGCGACATTATCCGCACACCGATTACGCCGGATAATCTTAAACAAGTCTTCGATAAATGGGTGGTTATGATCGGGCGCGAAATCAACGGCGTCACTGAAGATGATTACGCGCTGCTGTTTTTTGCCGACATTATGCACGATGGCACCGTGTCCACTCATGCCAATCTGCCTGCCGAATTACTGCATAAAAATAATGCACCGGTATTTAGTTTGGGCGGCAAGCTCTATGATTTAGGTAACAAAGAAGGCTACCGCCAGTTTTGGGCGATTTACCACAAGCCGCCCAAAGCCGAATACCGCGATTACTTGCTGGAACGCCGTGACAGTTTGATTCCACTGGATGAACGCAGTTTTAAAGGCGCGTATTACACGCCGCTGGCAGTCGTTGATAAAGCCTACGACAAACTAACAGAAACCTTGGGCAAGAACTGGCAAAAAGATTACATTGTTTGGGATATGTGTTGTGGTGTGGGTAATCTGGAAGTTAAACACAGCAATCCCCGTAATATCTATATGAGCACCCTGGATCAGGCGGATGTCGATGTGATGAAAGCCACCAAAACCTGCGTGGCGGCGCAACGTTTTCAATATGATTATTTGAATGACGACATTACCGATCCTTCGACAGGCTCAGGACAGGCTGGGCAGATTGATTATAGCCTGACCAACAAAGTGCCGGAAAGTCTACGCAAAGCCATTGCCGAGGGTAAGAAGATTTTGGTGTTGATTAATCCACCGTATGCGGAATCAGGCAATCGCGGCAACATCTCAGCCGGTGAAGGAGAAAAAAATAAAGCAGGGGTAGCAAAGACAAAGTTTGCATCTATTGCTATGAGTGATTATGGAAAATCGAGTAACGAATTATTTGCGCAATTTGTAGCGCGTATCGCACTGGAAATACCAACAGCTACACTTGCCATGTTTAGCACGATGAAATATGTCAATGCGCCAAACTTTGAGAAATTCAGGCAAGCATGGAATGCTGAGTACTTAGGCGGCTTTGTGGTTCATAACAAAGTATTTGATGGCATGAGCGGGAAATTCCCAATTGGTTTTCTAATATGGAAAACTAATCAAAATGTTAAAAATCCAATCTCAGAGGTGTTTGTTGAAGTCTTTGATAAAAATGTTAAGCCCATTGGTGAAAAAACTTTTTACAATTTACCATCCAGCCATTTTTTAAATGGCTGGATGAGCAGACCAAAAGCTAACAAAATAGATGTGATTGCGCTAAAAAATGCCATTTCACCAGCTACGTCAAAAATAAGCGTAACTACATGGTCTGACGATGCAATTGGTTATATGCTGTGTGATAGTAATGACATGCAACATTCCGAACAAAAAACCACACTGTTCTCCTCTGTTTATAGGGTTGGTCATGATGGAGGATTTTATGTAACCCCTGAAAACATCTGGCAAGCCGCTGTGATATTCGCAGCTCGCCGTTTGACTATACCTACCTGGTTAAACGACCGAGATCAGTTTTTACAAGCAACTAAACCGCTGACAGATGAATTCAAAAATGATTGTCTTATTTGGATGTTATTCAATCGTTGCCAAAGAACCGCCAGTGCCAACGACCTCGAATGGAACGGTAAAAAGTGGAGTATCGTCAATCACTTCATCCCTTTCACAGAAACCGAAGTCAACGCCCCCGACCGTTTTGAATCCGACTTTATGGTGCAGTATTTAGCCGAAAAGGAACTCTCCGCAGAAGCCAAAGCGGTATTGGATGCAGGCCGGACATTGTGGCAAGCCTATTTTGCCGAAACCGACGTGCGCAATGTCCGTGATGATTTAAAGTTGAATCGCCCGGATGTTGGTTGGTATCAAATACGCAACGCCCTAAAATCCCGCAACACCAACAACGATGCTGCACCCGTAGATTTCAGCTTGTTTGAAACAGCCTATAAAACCTTAAGCGAAAAACTGCAACCGCAAGTCTTTGAGTTAGGTTTTTTACGTGCCTAAAATTGGCTATAACAAGTAGCCTCGATGTAACGGAGTGAAATCGAGGTATTCCGAGTTAACAAATCCTCGATTCTGCTTTGCTGCATCGAGGCTACTTGCTTCATCCCAATAAGCTCATAATTAACCAGGTATTTAATTAAGCGGCTTTCAACTCGATACATACGCGTTGGCCTAAGGCCGCCGCTATGTTCACCAAAGCATCCAGTGAAAACCGTGATACACGTCCACGCAACAGATCATTGATTCGCGGTTGGGTAACACCACAATGAA
>CAIQND010000329.1 GCA_903873045.1 uncultured Methylococcaceae bacterium
CTCCAATGCGTTTTTTCGATATCCAGCACCGAAAATCTTCAGATACCGTGTTTCTGAGCCACCAAAAAAAATATTTTGAGACGAAATACCCACCCCTTTTTCGCCCGTGAATCTGGAAAGCGTTACAGCGCAAATGGCTCTACATTAGGGATAACTTCCCAATCATCCAAGCGTTTAGGCTTAATGGAACAACCCGCGCCAATCAGTGAGCCAACAATAACAAGGCTCGATACCGCTGCAAAGTCTCCCGGTGTCTGCATCCTATGGCTAACATCTGCCAACCATGCCCGGAATGGTTCTGGTATCAGCTCCACTTGCAAGGCTTGAACCGGTAGGGTGTCAGTTTCTATCTTGTTGGGATTTTCCCAACACCCCCCACCTACTAAACCTACAGAACCTACTAAACCCCATGCTTCCGGTATTGCTTCGGCTTTCTGAATCTCTACCCGTAACTTTTCTTTTAATGGTTCGTGTAGGTTTTCAGCAATAGGCGCGTAACCGTCCCAGTTATTAACCCAGCCTTGAAGCCAGTCCACTATGTCGCCTTTATCGGGTATTCCTTTCAGTCTTACCACTTTTATCTGTGGCGGTTCTGGTAGTGCCATTAACGCCCCGTAAACATCCTTCATGTAATGTTCGCCGGGTTCGTCCTTGTCCGGTAACAAGTAAATCATCTTGTTACCGTTTAACGGTGTCCAGTCTGATTGTTTGGCCGCTGGTGAACCTCCCAGACTGGTTACGGCTGTAATGCCTATGCTTTGCATGGCCGCCGCGCTCTTTTCACCTTCTACGACAAATACGGCTTTATCTTTTGAATGGTTCGCCAGCTTATCAAGCCCAAATAATGGCCGTGGGTTTAAATCTATACCGGGTGTCCAGTTCGTGCCGTTGCGTTTAAAGAATGGAACAATATCTTTTTTGCCGTCTTTATCCTGATACCTGCCAACTGCCCCGAAGGGTACGCCGTCCGTGGCGCAATAGTTCCAAGCATGGATTAATGGTTTTCCGTGGTAACTTTTAGGGATTTCTACCATGCCAGCCCCCAATCATCAGCCAGCTTTGTTAAGGCTTCGACAAATTGAAGCCCATACAAGGCCATGATAAAGGCAATTACATCACTTCCAGCAATCCCACAAGCAAAGCATTTAAAAGCCCCTGTAGTGAGATTTACACGGAATGAACCAGCTTTATTATCACTATGGAAGGGACATAAACCGCCGTCATTCCAGTCATGTTTTTTTAATGGTGCGTTTGGTAGTTCATGGCTGTAAAAGTCAAACGGTGTTAATGAGTTTTTAATATGTTCAGCACTGATTTTTTTATTTAACATTGCCATTGGTAATCCCTTAATTAAATTAAGCCTTCAATGTTCGCTTGCAGTTCTTTAACGCGCTCGTCATACGCCCAGCTCATACAGTCGATTAGTTCTTTAACTTCCAGCAATGATTTTTTAAACTCGCTCGCGTCAAACACATCAGTTTTTAAGCTGGTTAGCAGTTCATTAACGGAATCATCAGCAGAGAACTTAAATTCAGAAAATGAAGGCGGGTAATCTATCAATTCAGGTTCAATTAATTCTTTAGGCATGATTGCCCCCTTGTTCAAAGCGTTGTACGGCATGGATAAACAGGGTTAAGCGTTCCCCCATCATTAGGCGTAAACCTGTTAAAACGTCTGGTTCTATAGAATAACGGCCATAAGTAGCAACCCGACCCACCTTGTCTTTAGTGGGTGCTGTTTCGTCCGTTGTTTCAATCGGCCAGTTATGTCTATTTCTTAACTGTTCGATATTGCTAGAAAGTCGATAGCTTGCGGTTTCGTTCTGGAAGTCTCTATGGGTGAATTGTTCGCCTAACAGCAACCGCATTAATGCCCGTGCTGTTAAAGTGTTGATTCTTGGGAATGTAGGCTTGCTCATGATTAAGCCGCCTTGTTTTGTGATTCAATCCAAGCGAAAAACTTGGCATCATCAATTAAAACTTTGCGGCCAATACGAACAACCGCCCCGGATGATTTCAAGCCGTTTGAATCTTCGTTGAATATCAGGGAACGCAAACCGCCAAGAGTGAAGGCCGGTTGTTTTGTGGTGAATTGATTTACTGTGGATAAAGTTGGCATTTGATATGTCCGATAATCGCCGTAACATTGCGGCTGAACATATTTAAAGCCCTGATTTTTCCCGATTCTTCAATCGGGAAAATGGGAACATAGCAGGGAACGCTATAGGGAATTTTGCCTGTTTTTTACTATTGACACTGTTTTGTTATGGCTTGCTATTGAATTTGCTTACAATGTTTAAAATAGTCTTTTTTGTCTTTCTGCCTGTTGCTCCTGCACTGGTTTCCCATCTAAAACCTGCATCCTTTCCCGCGTTGTAATGCTCCATAATCGGGCTTCCTGTTTGATTCACATATTTTTTCAGCCTAGTAAAGAAAATCGTCCCGCCCGGCTTGCCTTCATTAATCCAAGTCTCTCTTAACCAAGCCATTACTTCCCGTTCCTTCGGTTCTGTTCCTGCATGATTACCCGTGCCAGTCCCCACGGCTTTGGCTTGCGGCTCTTTCATGCCACGATGCTCTTCTACTGCAAGAACATCTTTAATTGAAAATATGCCGCCCAATTTAATGTCCCTCGTTACTGTTTCATTGGTCTGCATTGCACCAAAGTAAAGGTTTTGTAGTCTTGGTAACATATCCCCTTCATTTCGTGGTTCCAACGCATTTGTATACCAACGGTCAATAACCTTTATTGCACCTTCCTCACTGCCCTCCATCGTTGCCCATCGTATTACTAATTCATTCCCGGTTAGGTAACGGTCTTTTGCTTCAAACGCTTCAATATCTGCGCGTAAAAAGTACCATTTTTCCGCCAGTTCAGCGCGATTGCTAAGTGACGTGGCCGAATCTAACCACTCGGCCACGTTCGCATCGTGCCAGCCACTTTCAAACCCTTCACCGCTCCTTCTTCCCCAAAAGCACCACAACCAAAATTCTTCATTGTGCCAGCCACTTTCAAATACATAAGCACCAATCCCTTCACCGCTCCTTCTTCCCCAAAAGCACCACAACCAAAATTCTTCATTTGATGGTTCCTTGCCTAAATTGCCAGTCAGTATTTTTTTTGCTTTAGCGAATGAAATATAGTTATCTGTGGTCATCACAGGCCACCGAAGATTTTAGAGTTCATAGAAGCAACCACATTACTTACATGGCCGTCTGATAAATGCGCGTAACGCTTAACCATCTGCATGGTTTTATGTCCTAATACTTCGGCTATTTCTGGCATGGTTGCGCCGTTCATAGCCAAATAAGAAGCCGTGCAATGTCTCAAATCATGCCATGTAAATTCTGTTATCCCTGCGCGTTTCCGTGCCGTTTCCCACGGTGTCTGTAAATCAATCGGGGTTAAGGGGTTTTTAATGCCCGGGAATAATAAATCAGTATCAAGCCGCCTAATCTTGCCATGTTCGCGTAACAAGTCCAAACCAAGCCCGGATAAAGGAACGCGCCGCCGTTCGCCGTTCTTGGTTTCATGCAAGATTAAAAAACCGTTGTAAAGGTCTACATCCGGCCATTTAAGCCCAAACAGTTCGGCTTGCCTCATACCGGTACTGATTGCCAGAATTACACACATATAAAGCAGTTTATTGCTTGATTCCTTGCAACCAATTAAAAGCCGTTCGCGTTCATCATCCGATAAAAACCGGACACGCCCACGCGCCGCTTTCGGCTTGGTGATGTTCTTCATTGGTGAATCTTCCAGCCACGCCCAATCTTTAACGGCGGTGGTTAAGACTGTGCTTAATGAAGCCATGTATCTTAAAACGGTGGTGGGGCTTCGTGGCTTGCCCCTAACATCCTCGCTTAGTAATTTGTCTTTAACTTGGGTAATTACGCCCACGGTTAAATCTGCAAGTATCAGATAACCCACTTCATCCTTCCAGCGTCTTAGGTGTAGCCCGGTGTGTTCGTCTTGTGTTTTGGTAAGATTAGCCCCGGCCAGATAGCGGTCTATCATTTCTTCGACTGTGTGTTTTTTGGCTTCGGCGGTTTTAAAGTGCCGTCCTTCTCTGATTGCGCTCTCGGTGTCTTGTACCCACTTCTTCGCATCCGTTTTTCGCTGGAAGGTGGCGCGTTGTGCCGGGTAGCCTTTCAGCCTGACTTCTGCTTTAAAGCTCTTGGTTCCATCTTGTGCGGTGCGTTCTGTGATAGTTGCCATAATTGTTCCTGTAGGGGAGCAATCGGCTTTCTGATATAATGCTTTCAGCCATTGCTTAACCCTGTCTGTTAAGTGAATCGGTATGGCCTTGTTTGGTGGTGGTACACCTGCAAGGCCGCTTTGTTTCTAGGGTTCTATTATATACCCGTGGCGCACTGGTGGCGCAATTAACTATAAATAAGGGTAATAAATGGCAATAACTGACAACAAGACAAACAGGCTAAGTTATTGATTTAATAGTTATTATTTGTTGTGGTGTGTTGGTGTTTTTTGGCTTTCTGGGATTCATAACCCCGGGGTCGGTGGTTCAAGTCCACCTATCGCCACCAAATAAAACAAGGACTTATGTAACGACTCGCGATTTTTGGCATAGTTTTATGAGAACTTTGGCATAAAAATAACGCCACAACACCTCAAAAACTAACTCTATTTAACAAAATATGCCGTTAAATATAATGGCATTTAACGTGTGAAGACCTGAGTTCTTTGGATGAATGGTGGAACTGGGGAGAATGACGCGGGACTATACGGAATAAGGGCTTAGGCCGTTTTAGTCAATTTTTGGATTTTTTAAGATTTATGAGATATTTGGCACAATTTCAAATTATATCGGAGAACTTTGACATAGCGTTTTTTTGATTGGCGTTAAATTTTTTTCAGCTTCAGCCGTTTTTAACGGACTCCTCTTTAAGCTCTACGGGTAAACTTTCTTTTTGGTAGAAATTAAATATTGCGCCACTTTGTAGCGAAATATTAAATGTCAAAAAACCCGCCGGAACATCTTTCATATTATACTTCAGTTCATCTTCTATTTCTTTGTTAAACTTCAAACCTTTCCCCTCTGTTGTTAAATCACTGTTTTCATTAGTTTAGTTATCATTTTTTGTGCATATTCAAACGATGCACGGTCTTTTTCTTTATCTTCACCCTCCAAGACCTGGTAAGCGAGGACAAAAACCCTCGCCTTGGCCGCTGGCTCCAACATGCCACGACGCTTGACCAGCTCCTGTTCTATCTGTTCTATCGCCAGTTTCAGGCGGTTGACATCCACCGACGACGCGGCAATCGCTTCCGCAGGCATCATCTCCCTCACCACCGGCGCTTTATCGCTTGCCACCGGCTTTGTGCTGTAGTCAGCCACCAGCATGGGGCCTTTGCCTGTCAATAACCAGTTAGCATTAACACCCTCCTTTACTAGTGTCTCTATAGCATCAGCACCTGGTTTACTAATATCCAATTCATATTTTTGATAGTTTCCATAGTGAATACCTAAAAGAGTGCCTACCTCACGCTGTTTTAGGTGTTTGTATGCTCTCCATTCCTTTAATCTTGCTCCAATAGTCATATTACATCCTCTCCAACATTAATTTAAACACCTATAAAGCTGGTTACCGCAAATGCGGCAACCAATGCGCCCTGTTACCGCACACCTATAAAGTTATTTTTTATATATGCGGTAACAGTAATCTATTGATATATATGCAAAAAATTAAAATTAATTAGAATTATTATATATTTTCGTTACCGCACAGCTAAAAAGGTGTATTTTTATTTTGACTACACAACTAATTAGGAGTTTAATAGACACACATTAGATAAACACCCTGGAGTATAAAGCATGACACAAAAAAGAACCCAAAAAGCTGATTTTGACGCGGAAAACCCCGCGCCAGATTGGCATCCTGCCGACATCAAAGGCGCACTTAATAAAGCCGGTTATACCCTGTCATCGTTGGCAGAAGAACTGGGTTTAAAAAGCGGTTCGATGCTGTCAAAAGCCTTAACCAGCAGTCACCCCAAAGCCGAGCGCGACATTGCCAAGGCCATCGGGGAATTGCCCCAGATCATTTGGCCCAGCCGTTATGAAGCGGATGGCACACGCAAGTTACAGGGGTTCCAGATGTTAGAGTCTAGTCGACGGCGCAAGCGCCTGCAAGCGCAGGCCGAAGGAGAGCCAGCATGAGAGAACATATCGATATTGTAAGAGACGAGGCTATTGACGTGCTTGCCGACTCGATTGTCGTGATGGTAAGAGACGAAACGGACGAAAACGGTATAGATGGTGTAGCAGAAAGAGCCATGTTGCTGGCGCAACACAAACTCTTTGGGTCGCATTACATGCGGGAATTATTCAAGGGGAATGTCCCATGTTAAGGCTTGATGAGCAATCCCTGAGTAAAAAGGCATTTAATCATCCTGGTTTTCACCGCCGTCTGGCCGTGGATCGGGAAGCGTCGGCACTGATTTCAGCCATTGCCGAAACTCGTCGCCACGCTTATGAGTCGTTTCTGCTCAGCCGGGAAACCCGTGCTGACGCGGGTGGTTTTTCGCTTGACTGTGCGGAACATCTGAAGGCGCGAAGACTAGCCCTAATGATGGAGAGAAGTGCAGACAAGCTTAAACAGTGTCCGTTGCAAACCCATGATAAAGGCGGCTGATAGCTTACTTTATAGGGGGCGACCATGAGCACGCTGATTAACGACCCTGCCACGCTGGCGGAAATCGCCACGGTGACGGGTAAAAGCCAAGACACTATAGAGCGCTGGTCAAAAAAAGAGGCCTGGAAACACCACTTTGCAGACAGCCACAGCCGCCACAAGAAACATCTGTATGCCCTGAAAGACTTACCCAAAACCATACGGGAAGCCGTATTTGATTTTAGACTTAACCAGGAGACGCACCATGCCCAACGCAACAACGCCGGTGAATCCGGACACTCTACATACCCTAGAACCTATCCAGAGCGTCGAGGAAATGACGGACGAGCAGATCGACGAGCTACTGGCGCTGGAGACGCACTTAACGATGTACCAGGTCGGCTTGTTAATGAAGGCGGCGACCTCGCCCCAGTGGCAAGTGCCGTTGTGCCCAC
>CAIQND010000330.1 GCA_903873045.1 uncultured Methylococcaceae bacterium
CCATCATCTTAAACTGATGCTGATGAAGAGATAATACGAGATCATGTCGCAGATTATTAATATAGTTGAACCTACATTAACCAGTGAAGCAGGACACTGTTTTAGTTTTGTGAGTAGCTTATGTCAGGCAGATAAGAAAACACGTTTTATATTGTGGGGCAATTATTTGTCATCGCTGACATTGCCTGCAAAAAACGTTGAACTTAAAAAACATTTTTTTCGGAAAATCCGCAAGATCCAAAGCTTTTTTTTATATAAAAAATTATTAGCTACTCAGGAAAAAATACTTATTTCTACTGCGGGACGTGTTGATTTGGCTATTTTTGACTGGGCGTCAAAAGGAGTCATCCCGCCAAATAAAGTCTATTTTTACTTTCATTGGATAAATGAAAGTCATAAAAAAATTGCTCAGTTAAAAAAGCTTGCCATTAAACAACCCAATTTGGTCATTCTTGGGCCAACACACTCGGTGGTGAAAGTGTTTCAAGATGCGGGCTTTAAGTATGCACATCTAGTTCCGTATCCTGTTTCAGCCGTTATTTTAAAAAATCTTGCGCAAGTACAGTCATTCTCAAGGGTTTGGTTTGCAGGTGCTGCGCGTCAGGACAAGGGTTTTGGCAAGGTTGTCGATTTGATTGAATATGTTGATAATCTGGGGCTTGATATTCCTTTTGCGCTGCAAACATCTTCAGATCATTTTGGCAAATACGACACAGAAACCAAAGCTGATATTGCGCGATTAAAAAGGCTTACTTACGCGCATCTTCAAATGTATACAGACACCCTGTCTGTAGAGGCTTATAGCTGTTTATTTACCGGTGCTATTTGTATACAACCCTATCGAACTGCTGATTTTGCAGATCGTGTTAGTGGCGTAACATTAGATGCGCTTTCTGCTGGCAGTCCTGTCGTCACTAGTTCCGGGACATGGATTGCACGGCAAGTTGAAAGATTTGATGCTGGGATTGTTGTTGATACAACTTCTCCCGAGCAGTTGATCACGGCAATTAAAAAAGTGATTGCTGAATATAAGTACTACAGTGAAAAAGCGGTCACTGCCGGTCAAACGCTACAGGATGAGCATAGTGCAAATCATCTCGCAAATGTCATTCTAGCGAACAAGATTTAGCTTAAAGCTAGATATGGAGGCCTTTGTTAATTAAGCTATATAGACTTGCCTGCTAATCAATGCCAGTTCTTCGGTCTTATATTTTTTATGTCGCTTAATCAGATCAGGCCTCTATACCTCTTTATTATTTGTAGGTGTGGATTGCATTCACCTTGGCGATTAAAGTCGTCTTTACAGTGCTGTTAATAAAATATTCAAAAATATGAAAAAAAAACCTGATACAAGTATTCAAATATATAAACGATTATCGACTTATGTAACGCCATATCGCGGTCTTTTTGCCATCAGTATTGTTGGTTTTTTAATTTATTCCAGTACCCAGCCTTTATTTGCCGCATTGGTTCAGGAAATTATTGACACCCTGCAAGTCAAATCGCGAGAAAAAATGTACTATTTACCGTTGTTTTTTAGTGGGTTGGTTCTTGTTCGTGGTATTGGTAATTATTTTGGTAATTATTTTTTAGCCAAAGTGTCGTTGAATGTTATTCATGCTTTGCGCTGTGAGATTTTTAATAAATATACACAGTTGCCGACCGCCCATTTTGATGCCAATAACAGCGGTTACATGATTTCACGTATTACCCATAATGTCGGGCAAGTTGCACAAGCAACGACTGATGCGGTGCGTAAAGTGGTGCAAGAAGGTTTAACGGCTTTAGGTTTGTTAATTTATTTATTTTATACTAACTGGCTGCTATCGCTCGTTTTTTTAGTGGTTGCACCGCTTATTGCCTTATTAGTTAATTATGTCAGCAAGCGACTGAGAATGTTAAGCAAGCGTATACAAGAATCGATAGGCGATATGACCCATATTACCTCGGAATTGGTTAACGGGCATCGCGTGGTTCGTAGTTATGGTGGAGAAAGTTATGAAAAACAGCGATTCTTGGAAAGTAGTTTGTATAATCGTCGGCAATCACTAAAGTTAACGACGACAGGTGCTATTCATAATCAAATGATGCAATTAATTATTGCCTTGGCGTTGGCTTTTTTAATGTATATGGCATTATTTTTTATGGAGCAAGCCAGTGTTGGTTCATTTGTCGGGTATTTGACGGCAGCATTTTTGTTGCCCAGACCGATTCGTCAATTAAGTGATGCTAACAGCGACATCCAAAAAGGTATTGTGGCTGCTGAATCTTTATTTGAGATTTTGGATGAGCCCGGCGAAGTGGATGACGGTCCCTATCAGGCGGAACGATGCAAGGGAGCTCTGGAATTTAAAAATCTGACCTTTCAGTATGCGGGCTCAAATGAGCCGGCGCTTATTGATATTAATTTTAAGGTTGAGCCGGGACAAACCATTGCCTTGGTAGGGTCTTCCGGTGGTGGTAAAAGTACGCTCGCCAACCTGGTTTCACGTTTTTATCCCCATGAAACCGGTGAGATTTTATTGGATGGCGTAGAAATAAATACCTATCAATTGGCCAATCTAAGAAAGCAGCTAGCGTTGGTTAATCAACAAGTGACATTATTCAATGATACGATAGCCAACAATATAGCTTATGGATCACTTGCGACGGCAACGAGAAATGAAATAACGGCGGCGGCAACAGATGCTTATGCAATGGAGTTTGTCAGTAAATTTGCGCAAGGACTTGACACGGAAATAGGTGAGAATGGCGTTAAATTATCGGGCGGGCAAAGGCAGCGCTTGGCTTTGGCGCGTGCGTTATTGAAAGATGCGCCTATACTCATTTTGGATGAAGCGACTTCAGCATTGGATACGGAATCAGAGCGGTATATTCAGGCAGCATTGCAAAAAGTGATGCATAATCGAACAACGTTGGTTATAGCGCATCGGTTATCGACTATTGAAAATGCAGATGTGATTTTAGTGATAGATCATGGGCGTATTGTTGAAAAAGGTACTCATAGAGAGTTAATTGAAAAGAATGGGGCCTACTCTCGTTTGCATCAAATACAGTTTAAGGAGCATCCTGAAAAAAATGATTAATACGGTGAAAGTCTTTATTACAGAGGGGATGTTATTTTGAAGACGTTTATAGCAGAGCTTGAAGAGCATCAAGCCATGATGGCAAAGTTAGCCAATTGCAAGGCAGTCATTGAGGCAGGGGCAGAGTTGCTAACCCATACGTTAAGGCAAGGTGGAAAAATATTGTTATGTGGTAATGGGGGGAGCGCTGCTGACTGTCAACATATTGC
>CAIQND010000331.1 GCA_903873045.1 uncultured Methylococcaceae bacterium
AGTCGTAACAGCGTTTAAATCTTATATGCAGGATGCGAGTAAAATCATCTGCGTTATGCAGAAAATGCGTGAGGATTTTTCTATAGCTGGCTAATTCATCTAGCCAAACGGCTTGGAAATTATTTATCTGAAAAACTATACGCCTGTTTTTAAATGGCTGAGTAGGTTGGAAAATTAATGAAACCAGTGCGCCTGACGTATTTTCAGGTCAACTTTATCGCCTCTATTTAAGTCCAATTGTTTAAATTGATCATTGGGCATTTCAGCAAAAACGGGTGCTGCTGAACCATTGGCACCATTTTTAACCAGTTCAAGACGAATCAGTGCGCCCAGATGTTGCCAGTCTTTCACGGTTGCAGGGGCGGCATGGTCGGCGTTTGATTTTTCAATGATAATATCATGGGGACGAACATGGGCAATCTTTCCTTCACTTTGTGGTGCCAACAGTCCGGCTGTTTGTAACCAGTCAGTATCATGCTCGGCCAGATCGAAAATATTGGTCTGGCCAATAAAACGCGAGACAAACGCATTGGCCGGATGATCATAAATATCGGTCGGCGAGCCTTGCTGTTCGATGCGTCCATGATTAAGCACAACAACCTGACTGGCCACTTCCATGGCTTCTTCTTGGTCATGGGTTACAAAAATGCTGGTGACATTTAATTCATGATGCAGGTTTCGTAACCATTGGCGTAAATCTTTACGCACGCTGGCATCGAGTGCGCCAAACGGTTCATCCAATAATAATACGGAGGGTTCTACTGCCAAGGCTCTGGCCAGAGCAATACGCTGGCGTTGACCACCCGACAGTTGGTCGGGAAAGCGATCATTAAGCCAGTCCAGTTGCACCAGATCCAGTAACGCATGAACTTTTTTGGTGATGACCTCGTTACTGGGGCGGTCACGACGCGGCTTGACTCGTAAGCCAAACGCCACGTTCTCAAATACCGTCATGTGCCGAAACAGCGCGTAGTGCTGAAACACAAAACCGATGCCGCGTTGACTGACATTTTGATTGGTTTTATCGGCACCATTTATCAATACACGACCTTTGTCAGCATATTCCAGTCCGGCAATAATACGTAACAGGGTGGTTTTACCACAACCGGAAGGCCCTAATAAGGCGACCAGTTCGCCTTCCGGAACCTCCAGATTGATATGGTTTAGTGCTGAAAAGGCACCAAAATTTTTACTGATATCAGAAAGTAAAATACTCATAATGGAATCTCTAAAATAAAATCATTGTAATTGCTAAGCTTAGGATGGTGCATGAAATACTTGACCCTTTATATTCCCTCACCCCAACCCTCTCCCAGAGGGCGAGGGAGCAAGATGCCCAAGTAATTTCATGCACATTCCTTATCGATTGCCTTGTTTCCATTCCAGCGCCGATTTTAGAATCAGGGTAACGACAGCCAAAGCCGCCAGGATTGAGGCACTGGCAAAGGCACCGACGATGTTATAGTCGTTATAATTAACTTCTACATGTAAAGGCAGGGTATTGGTCAAGCCCCGAATATGTCCGGAAACCACGGAAACCGCGCCAAATTCACCCATCGCTCTGGCATTACACAGCAACACGCCATATAACAAAGCCCATTTAATATTGGGTACGGTGACTGCCCAAAAAGTTTTCCAGCCGCCCGCACCCAAGGAAAGTGCCGCTTCTTCTTCTTGAGTGCCCATTTCCTGCATCAGGGGAATTAATTGCCGCGCGACGAAAGGAAAAGTGATAAATAAAGTAGCCAGAATAATTCCCGGAACCGCAAAAATAATTTTTACGTCATGAGCCATCAGCCATTCGCCAAACCAGCCTTCCGCACCAAACAACAGCACAAAAATCAGTCCTGAAATAACCGGAGATACTGAGAACGGCAAGTCGATCAATGTGGTCAACAAACTTTTGCCTTTAAAATCGAAACGGGTGATTGCCCAGGCGGCAGCAACCCCAAATACGGTGTTTAACGGCACGGTGACCAAGGCAGTCAATAAGGTCAGGTTGATAGCCGCCAGCGTATCGGCTTGAGATAAGGCCGACCAATAAGCGACGACACCTTTGGAGAAGGCCTGAAAAATAACCAGACCTAAAGGCAGACATATAAACAAACTGATAAAACTAACCGCTATGGCAATCAAGCTCCATCTGACCCAGTCAGCATCTTGCAGGGCCACTTGTTGACGCGCAACCAATTTGGCGGGATTTATGGGTTGAGTTATGGCATTCATGTCTGGTGTCTCCTTAAAGTTGTCCTGAGCGCTTACGAACCCAGAGTTGCAGCACATTAATCAATAACAGCAGTACGAAAGAGATAACCAGCATGGTCAAGGCAATCGCTGTCGCACCCACTTCGTCATATTGTTCCAGTTTGGTAACAATCAAGAGCGGGACAATTTCTGATATGTAAGGAATGTTGCCGGCAATAAAGATGACTGAACCGTACTCACCTACGCCCCTGGCAAAAGCCAGCGCGAAACCGGTCAGTAAGGCAGGGAACACATTCGGAAAAATAATTTTGCAAAAGACTTGCAGGCGAGTGGCGCCCAGACTGGAGGCAGCTTCTTCCATGTTGGATTCAAATTCCAGCAAGACGGGTTCAACGGTGCGCACGACAAACGGAATGCTGATAAAGATCAGCGCCATCACAATACCCAGTGGTTTAAAGGCCACTTGCACGCCCAAGGTATCGATCAGTAATTTACCCAGAAAACCGCTGGGCTGAAAAATAGTGGCCAACACAATACCGGCAACGGCGGTTGGCAGGGCAAAGGGGAAGTCGATTAAGGCATGAAAAAAACGTTTGCCGATAAAAGAATAACGCACCAATACCCAAGCGGTAATAAAGCCAAAGAAACTGGCGATCAAAGCGGCTACCAGTGCCGTGGAAAAACTCACCCGAAACGAGGATAATACGCGCTTGTTGGTTATGATGCCGACATAATCATGCCAGTTTAGCTCGAAACTTTTAAACACCAGCGTGCTTAGCGGGATTAAAACGACCAGGCTTAAATAAATTACGGTAAACCCAAGTGACGGGCGAAACCCCGGCATAATACTACGTTGTGACATTAATTCTCCCCACGGGTGATTGAGTACAGTGTGTAAGGAACCTGCATAAAAAAGTTGGTAAAAAACAGACAGGGCGGACAAACTGCTTTCGCATTTTGCCCACCCTGAATTTTACAAACTATAGATAACGGGAGGCTTATTTACCCGGCCCGTAGATTTGGTCAAAGACACCGTCATCAGAAAAATGTTTTTTCTGTGCCGCATCCCAACCACCAAAGGCGTCGATTTTAACCAGCTCTAACGGCTGAAATTGCTTGGCGTATTTTGCAGCTATTTCCGGATCAGTCGGGCGGTAAAAGTTTTTGCCTATAATTTCCTGACCTTCTTTGCTGTACAGGTATTTCAGGTATTCCGTCGCCACTTCAGTAGTGCCGTGTTTGCGTGCTATATCTTCAACAACGGCGACGGGTGGCTCTGCCAATACGCTTAATGAGGGTGTGATAATTTCAAACTTGTCCGCGCCGAATTCTTTTAAAGCCAAATAAGCTTCATTTTCCCAAGCAATCAAGACATCACCAATTTCGCGTTCGATAAAAGTGGTTGTCGAGCCGCGCGCTCCGGTATCCAATACGGCTGCATTTTTATATAATTTGGACACAAAATCTTTAGCCGCCGCTTCATCGTTATTGTTATGCTTTAGCGCATAAGACCAAGCTGCCAAATAGTTCCAGCGTGCGCCGCCAGAGGTTTTTGGGTTGGGTGTGACAATGCTGACGCCCGGTTTAACGATGTCATTCCAATCCTTAATACCCAGCGGATTGCCTTTACGCACCAGCAAGACAATCGTGGAGGTATAAGGCGAGCTATTATTAGGTAACAAACTTTGCCAGTTTTCCGGAATCAGTTTGCGTTTTTGATAAAGTTGGTCAACATCAAAGCCTAGCGCCAAGGTCACCACGTCGGCTTCCAGACCTTCCAGTACGGCACGCGCCTGTTTACCAGAACCTGCGTGTGATTGATTAACGGTTACGTCATCGCCGGTCTTGGCTTTCCAGTATTTGGCAAACGCAGGGTTAAATTCTTTATACAGCTCACGGGTCGGATCGTAGGACACGTTAAGCAGCTTTACTTCGGTTGCGTGTGCGTTGCCCGCTGCCAGAACGGCCAGAACTGCGGCGAAGACAATATTAAAAAAGTTATTTTTCATAAGAAACACTTCTTGGGTTAGGTTGGGTTATTAAAATGCTAATTGAAAACGGGTTGAGAGAACTTGTTCGCCAGGGCGGTTGGCTATATGGTATACGGTGTTAGCTCCGGTTCCTGTTGGTGCTGCCGACTGCGCACCACCAGTAAATGATACATTTTCGAAATCAAACCGGATGAGCGCATTTTTGTTAAGGAACCAGTTGGCACCTACGGTAAAGGCGGTCGCTTTGCTGGCAGTTTTGGTCGGATCAAGCAGTAGGAAGGTATTGCTATCAACAGTTAACTCGCTCCAACGAGCGGCGAGCTGCAAAGCACCCCAACTGCCTTTAAACGGGTCAAAATTACGCATGGGTTTGACACCCTCAAAGGTATTATCCTCGCCAGTCACTACATAAGAAATCTGCGCTTGAGCCGCCTTATTAGTCTGGGTAATATTGTTGTGCAGTCTATTACTGGAACTTGATGCATTTGCTGCATTTAGAGTTTGGGTTGAAGCAACATATTCACCCATTAGACCAAAGGGGCCTTTATACCAATAAGCCTGCGGGTAAATCCGGTTTGCATTGCCGTTAGATGTTATAGCTCCAGTTGTTGTTGCGTTTGCAGAACCATAATCTATAAACTGCGACTGTCCCAGAGGTGTTCTTTGAGCTTGAATAATTTGGTGATCCGGGTTGGAGAAAGACCCTGCCACACCAATCCCCAAGCCTTCTAGCCAGGCGTAACCGGAATGTTGGAAGGGTTGCGCAAATAGACGGCCGTCAAATTCTTTATTGTTGGCAAATGAAGATGAGGTCGCGGCTGGGGAACCATTTCCATAAGGATTACCACTGTCACCCGTACCATCGGTAATGCCGACTTGATAGGTAAAGGCATTTTTATTATCGATAGGGCCGGGAGCTGTCTCTGCCTTATAACCCGGCATAGCGAAACCGCCATGAACTTGTAAGCCCATATCCCGATTAGGTGCCAAATTAGTGGGGAAGGCGCGTTCCAGGAAGGCTGTATTTGCATCACCTTGTAAACGCTCAAGACCAATTGAAGGTTTGTATTTACCGACCAACAAGCTGGCCTGAGGAAGATAGGCGAAATCGACGTAAGCATCCGGTAACATGTTGGCAGTGTTACTGGTCTGAGCAAAGTCAGGCATGATTTTAAAAAAAATATCTTTAAAAACGTAACCTTCTATAAGAATTCGAGCTTGCCTCAAAAAGATAGACTCGGGGCCCACGCCACTCAACCCTGCGCCAGGAACCCACGCAGGCGAGTTATCACCAAGAAAATTACGATAATCTGTTTGAACGGTTGCACCTATACGCAACTGATGTTTTTTGTCAGAAGAAGAAATCTTGAATCCATCCGCACCGGCCTCGAATACGGGCAGTTTTTGCAAGGCTCCAGTAGTCACTTCATCTTGTATTTCCAGTTTGCGTTCCAGGGTATTTACTTTTTGAGTCAGTTTGACGACTTCTGGTGATTGGGCTGAAGTTGACGCAGCAGGAGTCGTTGGTTGAGCGGATAACAGACCGGCTTTGTCCAGTTTTTCCAAACGGGCTTCCAGTTGATCCATTTTTGTTAAACGGCTTTCCAGTTCGCGAATGCGTCTTTCCAGGGTTTC
>CAIQND010000332.1 GCA_903873045.1 uncultured Methylococcaceae bacterium
CTTCCTGACGAAACAGGCTGCCGCTGTCAAAAGCGTGTTGCTGCAACATGCGATTACACCAACCATGAATGGTGTAAACGGCAGATTCATCCATCCAGTTGGCCGCCAATTCCAAACGACGGGCACAAGCAGGCCATTCATGGTCCGGGTAACTGGTGCGTAGCGATTCCAAAAAATCATCACTCTCTACTGACTGTTCACGAAAATAACCGGCGGCTTGGGTCAGTCGTGCGCGTATGCGTTCACGTAATTCTTTGGTTGCTGCATCAGTAAATGTGACCACCAAAATATCGGGCGGCAATAAATCACGAGCGGATTGCTCCTCATTTTGACCATGTCCCAAAATCAGTCGTACATACAAGGCCGCAATCGTATAAGTCTTGCCGGTACCGGCACTGGCTTCAATCAGGCGGGTGCCGGACAACGGGAAATCAAGCGGATTTAAGAGATTAGCGACGGTCATTTTTTTGCATCCTGTGCAGTTTGTTGCTTAAGTTGAGTCCATGCCGATCGATAAAGCGTTTCCGCCCACATCTCAAAATCACCGGAGGCGGTTGCTTGAATCAAACTGGCAAAGGTTGGAAAAAACCGCGCCAAATAAGCATCGTAAGCCACTTCACCCGGCGTCCAATCATCCCCTTGATAAGCAAAACTTGCTGCATCGGTGGCTTTATCCGGTGTGACGCTTAACCAGGCAAATGCAGTTTTACAGGCAAGCGGTAACGGTGCCTGCATCCCCACCAGCCATGCCTGGATTACTGTTTTAAGTTGTTCAAAAGCTTCGGCTTGCGTCTGCGGGGCAATCTCAATCACGCTATCCGACCCCATCACCACCGTTTGAACATTAATACCGGAGGCGCAACCCGCCAGATGCTGCACCCAGTACAGCAATAAGTTGTGGTATTTTATTTTGCCGGCGTTGGTCAGCAACGTTTGTGCGGTTATATGAATCAAACCCGTACGCTGTCCATCGTTGCTGTGACGCAAATTAATTAACTCGCCGGTTAACTGTACCGTCATGGTATCCGCCAATGCAAAACTCAAATCAATAACGCATGCCTCAAGTTCAGTCGGCCATAAAACAAGCAATAACTGATAACGCTGCCAGACCTGACTGACAGGGTCGGCAATATCGCTGTATGCCGCATGGGCAAAACCGCCGAGCGGAAGTTTACCTTGCCGCGCCATCGTCGTGCGCTGCTGCTCCAAGAAAACCGCCGTGTTGTCGGGTGTTTCGCTTTGCAGGGCATCCAGCAAACTTTTACCCAGCACATAACTTTCCAAGCGGTTAAAGCCAAACGGTTCGTTATCTTCACTGGTGACGGTTTCTTGATCAAAGCCAAATTTAAGCGTGTTATTACAGAACGTTTTTACCGGCGCTTTAAGAAAACGCCCCAAGGCTTCCAGACTCAGGGTAAAGGCTTTTTCATACGCCGTTGTAGTGGTTGAACCCGGCAAACCAAGCAACGCCGGAGGCTCAAACCATTCCCGTGCATAAGTGAACAAACGTGCATCCCGATTTTTGATGACATACTGCGTGCTAAAAGGTTGTAACGGATGTTCAACGGTTAATGCTTTCAGCAACGGCGGCTTGTTATCGGGCAGTTGCCAACCCAGAGCCAGCGTATCGCGTAGCTGACTGATCAGCACCGAAGGCGGACGCTCACTGTTATCGCGAATATTGCGGCCTACCCAGCTGATATAAAGTTGTTGCCTTGATGACAGCAACGCTTCCAGAAACAGATATTGATCATCTTGCCGACGTGAACGGTCGCCGGGTCGATATTGCCCTCGTTGGCTCATCAAATCAAAACTGTGTACCGGCTGACTACGCGGATAATCACCGTCATTCATACCCAGCAAACAGATTAACCGAAAAGGGATGGCACGCATCGGCATCAAGGTACAAAAATTGACCCGGCCACTTAAAAAACGCTGCTGAAGATTAGGCTCGTCCACTGCCGCCAGCCAGGCTTCGCGAACCACATTCAAGGGCAAAGTATCCTTAGCGGTTAAACCGGCTTTTTCGCAAATTTGTCGCCACTCTGCCAAGGCACGGTCAAGCGTCTCCAGCGTTTTTTGCTCCCGCTCGCTACTGCCGAACTCAAAAAAATCGGCCAACAGAGCAGACAGCGTGCGCTGCCAGTCATTGGCACTGAGTGCATGACGCAACAAGTTAGCGTACTTTTCAAGGGTTTCCAATAGATAAGCAAGACCGCCAACCCATTGCGCCTCCAGTCCGCCAATTTCATCGTAAGGTTCAATGCCGTTAAACGCCTCACCGGCACCAACGGCATAACCCAGCAACATCCGGCGCAAACCAAATTGCCAGGTATTGGCTTCCATCAACTCAGGCATCGCCACCGTTTGCACACGTTGCGCTGCATTTAAACCCCAGCGGATACCGGCCTCTTCAAGCCATTGATGTAATTTAGGGATAGCCGCTTCATCAATGGCAAAACGCTGCCTTAAAGCCGGCACTTCCAGCAAGCCCAGAAACTCGCTCACGGTAAAGCGCGAGTCAGGCAGATTAAGCAAGGTTTCGACCGCAACCAGCAAGGGATTTTGGCCACGCAGTTGCTGATCGGCCAAACTATAAGGGATGAAACGGGCATCATCGGGCTTCATGTTGCCAAATACAGCGCGGATATGCGGCGCATATTTATTAATGTCCGGCACCATAACAATCACATCGCGTGGATGTAAGCCGTCAACGGCATTAAAGTGAGCCAACAACTGGTCGTGAAGAATTTCAACCTCACGCTGCGGACTATGGGCCACATGAAACACCAGCGAGTCATCGACTTCAGGCAAGTCAACCGGCGTCGCTGGCAGTGGTTCCAAATCCAGTATGGTCTGTTGTAATTGTTGCAACAGACTGCCTTCACCAGGCTCGCAATAATCTTTGAACAGATCAATTTTACTGTCCGGCCAATACCAGTTTCTATAAGCCTGGGTGTCATCAAACTGATCCAGCAAACGAATATAATCACGCCCCTGTTTACCCCAGGCGGCAAGCAACGGTTGTGAATGGAGATGCAAATCGGCTTCGGCCAATAATGCCGTCGTCCCCGA
>CAIQND010000333.1 GCA_903873045.1 uncultured Methylococcaceae bacterium
GCTTGAAAATGGTTAACATCAGCCGGGCCGTTGGGATAGATTTTTGCGATTAACGGAATGACTTTGGAGAGCCTGTCAAAGTCATCCCAGTTAAGAACGATACCGGAGGCACGGGCAATCGCAATTAAGTGCATGGTGTGATTGGTTGAACCGCCCGTTGCCAACAAACCAATAACCGCATTGACGATGGCTTTTTCGGAAACGACATGGGCAATCGGGCGATAATCGTCACCCAGTGCCGTAAATTTTAAAACCTGTTTGGCCGCCGCGATAGTTAGTTCTTCACGTAACGGTGTATAAGGGTTGATGAATGAACTGCCGGGTAGATGCAAGCCCATAATTTCCATCATCATCTGGTTACTGTTTGCAGTACCGTAAAAGGTACAAGTGCCCGGACTGTGGTAAGACGCGGATTCTGCCTCAAGCAACTCTTTACGGCCAATTTTACCGGTCGCGTAGTCTTGGCGTGCGCGGGCTTTTTCTTTGTTGGTCAAACCGCTGGGCATGGGGCCTGCGGGGATAAAGAGTGCCGGTAAGTGACCAAAACTGAGCGCTCCAATCAGTAGTCCGGGCACAATCTTGTCACAAACGCCCAAGTACAAGGCACCGTCAAACATGTTATGGCTCATGCCGATAGCGGTGGCCATGGCAATCAAGTCACGACTAAATAAGGACAGTTCCATGCCCGGTTGGCCTTGGGTAATGCCGTCACACATAGCCGGTACGCCGCCAGCAACCTGGGCGACACCGCCCGCCTCTTTAATGGCCGCTTTGATTAAATCAGGGGCATCTTTGTAAGGTTGATGAGCCGACAACATATCATTGTAAGACGTGACGATGGCGATATTGGCTTTTTGGTTGCCGGTTAAATCGGCTTTTTCGGTGGCGCTACACGCAGCAAAGCCGTGCGCCAAATTACCACAACCCATGCCTGAACGGATAGGGCCGTTTTTAGTGATAGCATCAATATAATTCAGGTAGGCTGAGCGGGTTTTATGGCTGCGCTCAATAATGTCTTGTGTTACTTGTTCTATTACGGGATGCATGATTATTCCTCTAGGTTCCGCGAATGATAAATTTTTGGTAACTACTCAGTAGCTGTCAGTTTGTAACGATTCAGTCCCCCTCGCCCCCCCTTTTTCAAAGAGGGCGGTGAATACTTACATCAGATCAGTTTTGTTTATATAACACGGATGATACTGTTATCTGTTAAATCCGTGTTATCGGCGTGCTTTTTTTAAAGGCCGCTCGTATCTTTATTCTTCCCAAGCCCGACCATCCCTAGCAAGTAAAGCAACGGAGGCAACGGGGCCCCAAGTACCGGCCGGGTAGCGTTTGGGGGGGTCTTTATAATCATGCCAAGCGTTTTGTATAGAATCAACCCAGGTCCAGGCTTGTTCAATTTCTTCGCGGCTAAGAAACAGCGTCGTATTTCCACGCATGGCTTCCAGTATCAATTTTTCATAACCACCAAAAATACGGCTTTCTTTAAAGGTATCAGAAAAGCTTAAATCCAATTTGGTTTTTTGCAGCTTAATGTGTTCATCAATGCCGGGTATTTTATTAAGCATTTCAATTTCCACGCCTTCATTCGGCTGTAAATGAATAATTAATTTATTGGGTGGCAGTTCACGAAAGCTGTCTTTAAAGATGTTGTGCGGCAACTGTTTAAAGTAAACCACAATTTCAGTGCGTTTGCCTGTTAAGCGTTTGCCGGTGCGTAAATAGAATGGTACACCTGCCCAACGCCAGTTATCAATGTCAACACGCAAGGCGACAAAACTTTCCGTCGTGCTTTCTGTATTCGCGCCGTCTTCTTCAAGGTAGCCGGGTACGGCATTGCCTTTGATGTAACCTGCGCTGTATTGACCGCGAACCGTTTTTTCTTCTACGTTGTTGCTGGTAATCGGACGCAGCGCTTTAAGGACTTTTATTTTTTCATTGTGGATGCTTTCAGCTTCCAGATTGACCGGCGGTTCCATGGCAATAAAGGTCAGAATCTGTAACAGGTGATTTTGCAACATGTCACGCAACTGTCCGGTTTTATCAAAATAATCCCAGCGCCCTTCAATACCTACTTCTTCAGCGACGGTAATCTGAATATGATCAATGGTATTGTGATTCCAGTTAGTGGTGAAAATTGAATTGGCAAAACGCAATGCCAATAAATTTAACACGGTTTCCTTGCCCAGGTAATGATCTATACGATAAACCTGTTTTTCGTTGAACACGCTGGCGACTTCATCATTGATTTCTTTTGATGATTTAAGGTCATGACCGATGGGTTTTTCCATCACCATGCGCGAGCTTTCAGTTAAAACGCCTGATTGAGCGAGTCCCTGGCAAATATTTTTAAACAAAAAGGGCGCTACAGCAAAGTAATTGACCATGATTCTGGCTTGCTGATCAATTACGGCATTTAATTGCTTGTATTGATCCGGCTTAGTCAAATCTATTTTTAAATAGGAAAGTCGGGCCGAAAATCGCTCCCACACCGTAATATCAATTTCATCACTTAAAAAAGCCTGCAAGCTTTTATGGGCGATATCAACAAATTCAGTGTTGGTTATTTCATGCAGGTCTACCCCGATAATACGGGTGTCAGGTTCGATAAAATTTGCATTTTCAAGGCGATACAAGGAAATGATCAGTTTGCGTTTCGATAGATCACCTAGTGCACCATAAATTACTAAATCACAGGGGGTATATGTTTTATTGGCTTTCATGAGTTTTTCGTCGAGTAAAAAATATTGACTGGTGTAAAAGAAACGCAAGTCTAATGCGGTATGTTGGGGTTTTATTATCGCAGAATTCGCAGCAAGATGCTGTATTGATTGTAACGTTTGGAAGCTATAAAGCCAATATTGTCATAACTGTTAGAAATGTACTTTAAATAAGGGGGCATGCGCTGGCGCTGCGGGTGTTTTTTGTCAGTTAACCAAGCCAGGTATTGTGTAGTTGTTGGGTGATTGATATGACTTAATTAGTTTCGAATCGAAATTTGTTGACAGGCCTCTTGTGAGTCCTTATAGTAGCGATTCACTACTAAAGTTTACGAGGTAATTATTATGAGTCTTGCAGTTTTTTATCATGCCGGTTGTCCTGTCTGTTTAGGTGCAGAGCAAATGATAGCTGATGCTATTGATCCTTCAAAATATCAGGTTGATGTGGTACATTTGGGAGAGGAGGGAGGCCGAATAGCAGAAGCTGAAGCAGCCGGGGTAAAGTCAGTGCCGGCTTTAGTCTTAAATGGTCAGGTTTTTCATATTAACTTTGGAGCCTCCATTGAGGACTTAAAATAACGCCTGATATCAATATGAAGCGTAAGTGTGTATTTTCCTCTCTTTGGGAAAGGGAGTAGGGGGCGCATCCGCTACTTGGGGGACACCAGTAACTTTGCTCCTTCTCCAGCGGGAGAAGGTTGGGATGAGGGGGATTAAATAAGGATTTTCTCCATTTTAATTTCCCCTCTCCCAACCCTCTCCCGCTGGAGAGGGCTTTAAGTAACTGAGCAACCCCATCTTTTAGTCCCTCCCCCAAGTAGCGGATGCGTCCGGGAGTAGGGGGGCTATAAATCCAACTGCTCCTCGCTTTTTTAAAGGGGCGGTGAGCATTTACTATAATTATTATGTTTATAAAGGCCGGGATACGTATTATCATCCCGAGCTGCATAAACGACTATGTCAATGACCCTAATTCCATATTGTCATGTTTTTATCATAACAAGTACCTAATAAGAGGAAACTCATGAGCCTTAATCATACCTTTGCAGTATTGCTGCTTTTTTTATCTTCGCTAAGTGTTGTTTATGCGGGAGGTGAGCCTGTACATGAAGATTTAGCATTATTGGAGACACTTTCTGATAATTTAATTCAATTAGGCAAGCAGGGTGACTCGGAAGGTTTCGTGAGGCTGGCTGATATGGCTTTAAAGTTTGCGGCCGAGAACAGGAATAACTCAATCATTTTGCCACGGGCTAGTGCCAAGTTTAGAGCTGCCAAGTCTGCGGTTAAGGCAGGCAAATTTACTGAGGGTATCGAAGCAGTTGAGCAGGCACAAATTATTTTGATGAAGAAAAAAGTGCTTAGATGGGACGGTGGTTCTTAATATTCCGGCAAGCAGTAATGGCGGCGATTTTTAAGATTGCCTACGTAATTCTGAATAGGACGTTGAATATTATTTTAATTACAGATGCGGGCAGTGGGAAAACGACAACTAAAACTACTGCCTTTGCCTATTTCACTGGTGATAATCAAGTCGCCATCGTGACGCATGAGTACATGTTTAACAATAGCCAGACCCAAGCCGGTTCCGTTTACTTTCTTAAGACGCTTGGTTTCAACCCGATAAAACCGTTCAGTAATTTTGGGGATGTCGGATTTTTCAATACCTTCACCCTGATCTTCAACGGTCAGTATGATAGCTGTTTTGGTTTGATACCAGCGCACTTTTACCACCGAATCGCCCGGTGAGTATTTAAGCGCATTACCTAATAAATTAGTAAATGCGCTACGCAATTCCTGTTCTTCACCCATAATGTGTCCAGTTGATTCCAGCGTTAACTGGATGCGTCTTTCAGCATTTTCAAGAGCATCACCTTCTTTGCAAATCTGGCTTAATAAGGCAGGCACATCAATACACAGTGATTTTTTCTGTTGCGTTTCCAGGCGTGTTAATAACAACAAATCATCAACAAGGTGCTGCATTCGCTCGGTTTGTCCCTGCATTTGCTGGAATGACTTGGTTAATAGCGGTGACTGTTCGTCATCCAGATCCTGCAAGGTTTCCAGATAACCTTTTAATACCGTTAATGGCGTTCTGAGTTCATGGGAGACATTCGCCACAAAATCCTTACGCATGCGTTCCATTTTTTTGAGTTGTGTCACATCTTGCGCCAACAACAATCGCAGTCCTGCCCCATAAGGTACAATCCTGACTTGCAAGGTCATGCGATGATCGACAGGTGACGGTAAAATGACGCATTCTTTGTAATCTCCGACTTTTAGGTATTGGATAAACTCGGGAAAGCGGATAAGGTTGGGGATGCGCTGACCTTTATCAGATGCTTTTAAGCCAAAAACATCTCTGGCGGCTTTATTGGCCCAGTCAATTTCATCATGAATACCCAGAACAACGGCGGCATCCGGTAACGCTTCCGTGGATTGACGAAACTGGTTAATCATTTTGCTCAGTTTCTTTTTACGGCGTTTATCATTTTTTTTAAGGCGATAGATGTGAAAATATATTTCTTCCCAAATACCGGACATTTTAGGCGCACTGCCACGACCCCCGGTACTGATCCATTTTTCAAATCGGGTAATCTGGACAACCTGACGCATAATGATGGCCAGCATCAGTAAAAACAGTAAGGGCAGAAAAAGTTTAGTCATTACGCCTACAACTGTTATTGCCAACAACAGCAAAAATACGGTAATAATTTCTTTTTGCCAGATACCCATAGTATTTAATCCACTAATGAAAACCGATAACCAAAACCACGCACCGTTTGCACCAATTCTTCACGTCCGTATTGCTCAAGAATTTTTCTAAGACGACGAATATGTACATCAATGGTGCGCTCCTCAATATAAACACTGCGGCCCCAAACCTGATCCAGCAATTGGGTGCGCGTATAAACCTTATCAGGATGGGTCATGAAAAAATGCATTAACCGAAACTCGGTGGGGCTGACTTCCAATTGCTTGTCGCCAATGCTGAGCCGGTGCTGCTCAGTGTCCAGCATTAAATCGCCCAAGGTAATTTGCGCCAGACCCTGTATTTTTCCACTTCTGCGTAAAACGGCGCGAATACGCGCCACTAACTCTTTGGGTGAAAAGGGTTTGGTCATGTAGTCATCAGCGCCAATTTCAAGACCTCTCACTTTATCCTCTTCTTCACCGCGTGCCGTCAACAATATGATAGGGATGTCCCGATAAATGGGTTCTTTTTTTAAGCGTCTGGCCCATTCGGCGCCACTGATGCCGGGTAACATCCAGTCCAGCAATATTAAATCCGGCAGATTTTCATCCATGGCTTTTTGCGCCTCTTCTGCATCGGCAGCGGCAATGGGCGTAAAACCAGACTGCTCAAGAATCATGATTAACATGCCTCTGATAGCATCTTCATCTTCAACAACGAGAATATTAAAACTGGGCATAATTAACAGAGGGGATACAAATGAACCATTGTAACAAATAGCTTGTTACGATTTTATGACAAAATCTTATAAATTCATTTTAGGGCTTAAAAAATTTGGCATCCTTTATAGACGCTCAAAAGTAGTTGACACTTTTTTTTACAAAAAATACTAATACTCGTTGTTCCAGTTTTTTTAGCTTGACTGAGGCAATCCCGGATAAATCGAGATATTTTTGTTAGTCGCGACGTGGGCGACTATAGCCATTATAGCTTGGTTGTCTGGTCTCAGCTGTGATTTGATAGACTCATTTGCATCATTTTTTAAAATCAATGAATAAAAACTTGAACATCGAGTAATATAGAGTGGCTTAAAAGTAAAGCAACATAAAGAGCCCTCTCCCTACGGGAGAGGGCTGCGGTGAGGCTGATCGAATGTCGCTTTACTTCTACATGGCTCTATAATATCTGTCCCGCCTTGGTAGCCGAAACGTCCCTTACTCGTATCATCAGTATCCGATATGTTAACATCCGAGTTGTTAGGGTTATTTCTGCGAAAGAACTTACCCATTAAACGAATTGCTTGCTTGATTGAGAAAATTCTACTTTTAATGGGTAAAATATTCTCCGGAAATAACCTTAAACTATGAATCACACATGGCCGGCAATATACAGGTATCGTCACCGTAGAGACGCGATTTATCGCGTCTCTACGATTTATCGCGTCTCTATTTATCGTGTCCCTACC
>CAIQND010000334.1 GCA_903873045.1 uncultured Methylococcaceae bacterium
TACTATTTTTTTATGGATTAACTTTTTGCAACAAATCATCAATGAAAAATAAATTACTCGCTCTTTTTAATGCTCTATCTAATGATGAGCAAAGTATCATGCTCGCTTTATCCGTTATTTATGCGCCGATAACGCAAACCAATCTACAAGTTTTATTAAAGAAAACCACTTGTTTTGATAAGCCGCTAATCGCTTTGATTGACAGACCTTTGCGGGAAAAACTGCAAAAATCAAACTTGATGGTTATCACTCCGGATGGTTGGCTCTGTAATGATGATATTGTCGAGCTGCTGATGCGGCGTGCCGTTAAAGAACCCTGGTTTAATAAGTTGGCACAGTTGCTTATTGCTGAACCTACTTACTATTTGGCCAGAGTCAGTGCGTTCCATGCCATAAAACAATTGCGCATTTTTTTGTACCAAGGCAATGAATCCGGGTTTTCAGCCAATATTCAGCGTTTTCATAGCGAATATCCGAAACAGTTTGCGGCTAATATTAACAAGATTTTCTTCAATGATTATGATGCTGATTGGTTTTCATCCTTGTCGGATAACATTAAATTTCAGCTCTTAAAGTATTTTTTACTGGATAATCGTGCCTATCTAACTGATGTGTCAGTTTACTATCAGTTATTGGAGCAGTTTTTTGGTGCGGCTAAATCCGATAATCTGGATATCGTGCATACGGTTATTGAGCAGCGCTTGCTACGCGGTAACGTGAATGATGCCGAGCTTTGGCTAGCCGATGATTTATCAGCAGAGGGGCTTAAATTACTGGCCACCCTACGATTCCTGCAAAACCGTAATGAGGAAGCGATTGAGTTGTTTAATGCGGCACTCAAGGCACTCAAAAAAGAAACCGGAAAACGTAATATCAGCATTGACGGCCTGTACGGTTATTTTTTCAATTTGGCGTTGTTGAAAAGTCGTAACCTGAAAAATCTGCTGTTACTTAAACAACAGGCACTGCTTACCCTTAAACTGGGTTGGGAAAATCACGGGTTTTATTTACTAAATTTAATCCTGCTGGACGCTGTTGAGATTTATCAGGGTAAAGGTACGGCGGAACAGAGTCCACATTTGCTCAAGGCCAACAAGCTGGCTTATGAGCGCTTGTTTCATGCACTGCTTTTATATTGGATCGGTGAAATTGAAGCTGTAGCGGGTAATGCCCAAAACAACAGTTTTTTGGCGGACTTGGCCGAGTATTGTCAACAGGCACAGAGCTTGGGTTATGGCTGGTATGCGGGGGTCAGTTCATCGTTACTGCAACGCCTGGATTATAAAAATGAGCCGTGCCGGAAAATAGCACAACTGTATTTACAGTCGCCGTTTAATGACATTATCGATTTATTGCCACAAGTATCAAAATGGCAAAGAGCTTTGGATGCCTTAACGCAATTGACAGCGGAGCCGTTGGAAGTCGTCCAAAAAGATTTGCGCCTGATTTGGTCACTCACTCTGGATAATAATTTAGTGACAATGATGCCCAAAGAACAGAGCTTGGGTAAAACCGGGCGTTGGAGCAAAGGCAAGCCTATCGCGTTAAAAAGACTGTACCAAGATATGGCTGACTTTGATTATTTGTCCGAGCAGGATCGGCGTATTTGTGCGCACATCAAGATGGAAAAAGAAGACTCGGGGTATTATGGCTATTCCAGCAAGGAAGTTTATACGCTGAAGGGTAGTAGTGCTATAGTTGAGGCGGTAGGGCATCCGCATATTTATTGGCTCAATCAGGAAGCGTTAAATATTCCTGTTGACATCAGTCTGGCAGAACCGCAATTGCTGGTTAAAGAGCAAAAAGAAAATTTACATATTTCATTAATACCGCAAATCACCTCACAACAGATTATTGCCCAAAAAACGGCGAGCAATGGCTTGATAGTCTATGTCATTAACGCGTCGCATCGTCAGGTGGCTGAGATTTTGGGCATCAATGGGTTAACAGTACCGGCTACGGCACGACAACAAGTGATAGATTCCATTGCCTCTATTTCCTCAATGTTGACGGTGCAATCCGATATTGGCGGCACCTCCAGTCATGCTGACGTTGTGAATGCGGACAGTCGTTTACATATTCATTTGCAACCGGTCGGGCAGGGCATACAAATAGAAATGTTTGCGCAACCGTTTAGCGACGGTGGGCCGCTTTATAGACCGGGTGTCGGTGGAACAACGGTATTGGCGGAAATTGATGGCAAACAATTACAGACTACCCGCGATTTTAAGTTGGAAAATCGTAACTTAAAGAAGACCTTGAGTGCGTGTCCAGAGTTGTATGACGTTAAAGAGCCCAAATGGCTTTTGGACGATGCCGAGTCGGCACTGGAAGCGTTATTGCACTTGCAGGAATTGGGTGACTTTGCGGTGCTTGAATGGCCTAAAGGCAAAAAAATCCATCTGAGTCGTGAGGCCGGATTAGCACAAGTGCAGTTTTCGGTGCGTAAGGAAAAAGACTGGTTTAGTGTTGAAGGCAGTGTACAGATTGATGCCGAGCAGGTTTTGGATATGCAGCGTTTAATGAACCTGTTAAGCAGTTCATCCGGCCGCTTTCTTAAGCTGGAAGACGGGCAGATTATTGCCTTAACCCAGGAATTACGCCAACGTCTGGATGATTTGTCCGGTTTGGGGGATGTGCAAAAAGACAAAGTGCGCTTTCATCCGTTAGCCGCACTGGCGCTAGATGAAATTACCAGCGGCATGACCATCACCGCCAGTAAGCCTTGGAAAGATCAATTACTTCGGCTCAATGAAATGGGCGATTTAAACCCTAAGTTGCCGTCAACTTTGCAAGGTGAATTACGCGATTATCAGCGTGAAGGCTTTCAGTGGATGATGCGTTTGGCGCATTGGGGAGCGGGTGCGTGTTTGGCAGATGATATGGGGCTGGGTAAAACCGTGCAGGCTTTAGCGCTTATTTTAGCGCGTGCCTCTGAAGGGCCGACCTTGATTTTGGCACCGACCTCTGTCTGTATTAACTGGCTGGAAGAAGCGCAGCGTTTTGCGCCAACGCTTAATATCCATCAATTTGGAATTGGTGACAGGCAGGAAATGCTGGATGCCGCCGGCCCCTTTGATTTAATTGTTTGCAGTTACGGATTATTACAAACAGAGGCAGATCGTTTAACGCAAAAAAACTGGCATACGCTGGTTGCTGATGAAGCGCAGGCGATTAAAAATGCACTGACCAAACGCTCAAAAGCGGCTATGGCTTTGCAGGCGGATTTTAAAGTGATCACCACCGGCACGCCGATAGAAAATCATCTGGGCGAATTATGGAATTTATTTAATTTTATTAATCCGGGCTTGTTGGGTTCATTGCAAAAATTTAATGAACGCTATGCGCAGGCTATCGAAAATCAACAGGATCATGACGTTCAACAACGGTTGAGAAAGTTGTTGCGGCCGTTTATCTTGCGGCGTCTTAAAAATGATGTATTAACCGAATTACCGTCACGGACAGAAGTGACTTTACATGTTGAATTAAGTCCCGGAGAGCGGACATTCTACGAGGCGTTGCGCCGTAATGCCATGCAAACCATGATGGAAGACACCGCGCAACCCGGACACAAACAGCTGAAGATATTGGCGGAGATCATGAAATTGCGCCGCGCCTGTTGTCATCCACGTTTGGTGATGGAAGAAACTACGCTGGGCAGTTCCAAGCTGCAAGCCTTTGAAGAATTGGTCGATGAATTACTGGAAAATCGCCATAAAGCCTTGGTGTTTAGTCAATTTGTCGGACATTTAAAGCTTATCCGTGAATTATTGGATAAAAAAGGCATTCCTTATCATTATCTGGATGGTTCCACTCCGGTTCCGCAACGTAAAAAAGCGGTTAATTCATTCCAGGCGGGGGAAGGTGATTTGTTTTTGATCAGTCTGAAAGCCGGTGGTACCGGTTTAAATTTAACCGCCGCAGATTATGTGATTCACATGGATCCGTGGTGGAATCCGGCCGTCGAAGATCAGGCCTCTGACCGTGCACATCGCATGGGCCAAAAACGCCCTGTTACGATTTATCGCCTGGTTGCAAAAGACACCATAGAAGACAAAATTGTTGATCTGCATAAACATAAACGCGACTTGGCCAATAGCTTGCTGGAAGGTGGCGAAGTCAGTGGCAAAATGTCCGTTGAAGACATGATGGCTTTGATTAAGGATATTGATTAGAGGTTAAAGGTGAGAGGGTTTGTATTGCTCTCTCACCCCTGTCTAATTATAAGGTGATTTCCGGAGAATATTTTACCCATTAAAAGTAGGATTTTCCCAATCAAGCAAGCGATTGGATTCGTCTAATGGGTAAGTTCTTTCGCAGAAATCACCTTATACCTATCAACCATAAATTAATCTCCGTAGAGA
>CAIQND010000335.1 GCA_903873045.1 uncultured Methylococcaceae bacterium
CAGCTTCAGCCAGATCGGTGCCGTGACGTTTTTTTATCAGTACGATGGGTCGACTGGGATCGGTTAGTTGTGTCACTTCAGTTGCCGTGGCATCCGCGTAGCGTCGGACATGACCCAGGCCGTCAGCGTCAGACCACGGCAACATCACCGCCAAGGGTTTAAAGCGGCGAAGTTTACGTTGACGCAATTTTGATACGACGGCTTCGGAGGTCGCCGAACAGAGTAAATGATAACCACCGATACCTTTAACGGCAACAATTAAGCCAGCTTGCAGCGCCGCTACTGTGGCTTTAATAGTGGCTTCGTTATCATTAATATCAGCGATGCCTGACTGGCGGAAACCAAGTGTCGGGCCGCAAGCAGGGCAGGCCAGTGGTTGTGCGTGAAAGCGCCGGTCTAGCGTATTTTCATAGTCTTTACGGCACTCAGGACACAGCGGAAAATCGGTCATGCTGGTGTTGGGGCGATCATAAGGCAATTGTTTAATTAAGGTGTAGCGGGGGCCACATTGGGTGCAGTTAATAAACGGATAACGATAACGGCGCTGGGTTTTATCGTGCATCTCTGCCAAGCAATCATCACAGATAAAATAATCAGGGGGAATATGCGCCTGGCTGACATCACCGGATACACTGGGCAGTATAGAAAATGTATCCAGTTTAACCGGACAAACGGTTTGCGATAGGGGTTGATCAGGTTGGGCCAAAGGCGGGGCGTTGGTTGTTAATTGTTGCTCAAACAGATCCAGATTTTTAAGCGTACCCTGTACCCATATTTCAACTTGTCCTGCACAGTTACGAACCCAACCTGATAAATGATGTTGATGAGCCAAGCGGCTGACAAAAGGTCTAAAACCAACCCCTTGCACTCTACCGGTTACTTTAATTTGTCTGGCTTGTGGGTTGTCAGTGGTCAATAGATTAGTTCCTGTTCAAACGTTTCAGTCGAAAGATTTTCACCACGAAGACACGAAGAAAAAAAAATATAACTTTGGGTCCTTCGTGTCCTTCGTGGTGAATAAATAATGTGTTCTATTTTTTAATGGTTCAGAATCAACCGGGTATTTTCGTGCTTTTCGTGGATAAGCTGCTTTTAATGCCGGAAGCCCACCAGATACGGCAAGCGCCTTCATCAGACACCATGCAGGGGCCGACAGGATTTCTGGGGACACAGGCTTCACCGTATAACCGGCATTCATTGGGTTTTATTTTACCTAATACCACTTTTGCACAATCGCAACCGGGCGGCATCGCACCGGCTTTTTTTCGGGCTTCTTCAGCATAAACAGGGAAACGGTAGCGGGCGTTATGTGCGGCGTATTTTGCCGATAATTCAAGACTGGATTGTGGAATAATGCCAATGCCACGCCAAGGCGCATCAATAACATCAAATACGTCATTTAAAATATTTTTAGCGATAAGGTTGCCATCCGGTTTAACGACTTGGGTGTAACAATTATCAAGAAACACCTTTTTTTCAATAAGCTGCCGCAATACCGAATACGTGGCGGCAAGCAAACTTTCGGTAGTAAATCCGGCGACTGCTGCTGGAATATGATGTTGATCTACTACAAATCGCCATTCCTCAGAACCCATAATAGTCGCGACATGACCGGGTGCGATGAGCGCATCAAATGCCGGTGTATCAGAATCCAGTAACATGGCAACGGCGGGCCAGGTTAAGCGGCCACTCATTAACAGTAATAAATTATCAGGAATTCCTTCGGCAAGCATTGCCGCAACCGGAGCGCAGGTGGTTTCAAAACCGGCGACAAAAAATACCACGGTTTTTTCTGGATTTGCGGTGGCGATTTTAACTGCTTCGGTTGGCGAGGCGATGGGGCGGATATCGGCACCCGAAGCTTTGGCTTGTTCCAAAGTACGAATAGCCGCTTTAGGGACATTAACGGGAACGCGCAACATATCACCGAAAGCCAATAACACAACGTCCTCATGGATAGCGATTTGTATGGCTTGATAAATATCTTCTTCAGGACAGATACAAAC
>CAIQND010000336.1 GCA_903873045.1 uncultured Methylococcaceae bacterium
CGTAGCACCCGGCATCATGTCGTCTTATATCTTTGATTTAAAACCCGGCGATAAATGTATTATTTCAGGCCCTTATGGCGAGTTTTACGCCAGAGATACTGAAGCTGAAATGGTCTTTGTAGGTGGTGGTGCCGGTATGGCTCCGATGCGTTCTCATATCTTTGATCTGTTACGCAGAATCAAATCCAACCGTAAAATCACTTTCTGGTATGGCGCACGTAGTAAACGCGAAATGTTCTATGTAGAAGATTTTGATATGCTGGCCAAAGAAAATGATAATTTTGAATGGCATGTTGCGTTATCTGATCCACTGCCGGACGATAACTGGGACGGTTATAAAGGCTTTATTCATAATGTACTTTTTGAAGAGTTTATTAAAAACCATCCAGCCCCTGAAGATTGTGAGTTCTACATGTGTGGACCTCCAATCATGAATACATCCGTTATTAATATGTTGATTGATAACGGTGTAGAGCCTGAAAACATCATGTTGGATGACTTTGGTGGTTAAGTAATATCGCACCATTTTTCTTGAATCCTGTTGATTTTGAGGAGGAGGGCAATCGGCATTAATATAACGAGGATTAGCTAAGTCTAATGCTCGTTTTTTAGTTATAGGCGGGTTGTAAAAAAGCCTGTGCTTGCGTTTTTAATGATTAAAAGCGAACAGATTTTGATGTTATAGAGTGGCTTGGAAGTAAAGCAACATTAAGCGCCCTATCCTTTAGGGAGAGGGCTGGGTGAGGGTGATCAAATGTCGCTTTACTTTCATGTGGCTCTATAATATTACGTCAACCTTCGCGGACTTTATGAGGTAGTATCATGACTTATTTTTTAGTAACTTTTGTAGTAATGCTGGTGGTAATTACCATCATGGCAATCGGTGTCATTTTTGGCAGACGCGCCATTAAAGGTTCATGTGGTGGTGGAATGAGCAAGGCAGAATGTGTTTGTGTAGAAAAATGTGATAAAAGAAAGAAAATGGATGCAGAAGCGCACTTAACTCAAGGATGATTTTTTAACTAAACTACACTTGTTATTTTACATCAAGGAATTTATTATGCTGGCAAAAATTACGGTAGCAGATTACATGGCTAAACGGTTAGTCACCTTAACCAAAGACACGAATGTGATTGATGCGATTAAAAAATTATTGGATCATAAAATCACGTGTGCGCCGGTTATTGATTCTAAAGGTCAGTTAGTGGGTATGTTTTCAGAAAAAGACGGCATGAGGGTTTTTTTGGAAAGCGTTTACAATCAGGGTATGAGCGGAAAAGTGGGTGACTATATGAGCACAGAAACGATCAGTGTCGATGCCAAGTCCAGTATCGTGGATTTAGCTGAAAAGTTTCAGAAGTCTTCTGTCAGAAGCTTTCCGGTATTTGAAGACAGTGAATTCGTTGGTGTTATTAGTCGCATCGATGTTTTAAGAGCCTTGGTGGCCATTTAACAAAATGCCCGAACGCAACCCCAATACGGAAACCTTTTATTGGCACGATTACGAAACCTTTGGCATTGATCCTCGGCGCGACCGGGCCGTACAATTTGCCGGATTGCGTACGGATGCCGATTTTAATATCATTGAAGAGCCGCTGGTTATTTATTGCAAACCAACACCGGATTGCCTGCCTCAACCGGATGCCTGCCTAATTACCGGCATTACACCGCAGCTTGCCCAACAAAAAGGCGTTTGCGAAGCCGACTTTATCAGCCAAATACATCAACAACTCGCCCAGCCCAACACCTGCACACTGGGCTTTAATAATATTCGTTTTGATGATGAAGTGACCCGCAACTCGCTGTATCGTAATTTTTATGATCCCTACGCCCGCGAATGGCAAAACGGCAATTCCCGTTGGGACATTATTGATGTCGTTAGAGCGGCAAGAGCGCTACGGCCTGAAGGTATAAATTGGCCTGTTAATGGTGATGGCCGCCCCAGCTTACGACTGGATCAATTAACCATCGCCAATGGTATTGCCCATGAAGCGGCGCACGATGCGCTGTCAGATGTTTATGCGACGATAGGCATGGCCAAATTAGTCAAACAGGCACAACCAAAACTGTATCAATTTTTGTTGCAACATCGCGGCAAAACCAAGGTGTTGGAGTTGCTCCAGTTGGGATCTTTTAAACCGGTTGTGCATATATCCGGTAAATATAGCGTAGCCACCAACAACCTGGCTATTGTATTACCTCTTTGTAAACACCCGACCAACACTAATGGCATCGTTGTTTACGATTTGTCCATTGATCCGGCCCCCCTGTTGACCTTATCAATAGAAGACATAAAGCAACGGCTTTTTACCGCAGCCGACGACTTACCCGAAGGGGTCACCAGAATACCGTTAAAAACCGTACATATTAACAAATGCCCGGTAGTGGCACCGGTGTCGGTTATCAAACCGGATGATGCACAACGACTGGCGATTGATTTTGCCTTGTGTATGACACATATCGACAAGATTAAAGCAGCAATCGGCTTGGCTGAAAAATTAGCCTCCGTGTTTAGTGGCCATGCCTACGCCGACCAGGATACTGATCCGGACTTGTCCATCTACAGCGGTGGCTTTTTCTCTGAAGCCGACCGGCAGAAAATGGTAAAAATCAGAGTGATGTCGCCAGAACAATTAGCAAAATCAG
>CAIQND010000337.1 GCA_903873045.1 uncultured Methylococcaceae bacterium
AGCGGTCAAAAGTTGATGTCAGATTCGTTAAACGGTTTAGAGACATCCAACCCCAACCTTATCGATAACAAGACGGGGGCACTCTTTGGAGAAGCTAAATGGCATATTACTGATCCGTTCACCTTGACTACCGGCGTGCGTATCAGTGCCGAAAACCGGCAAAATGCCACCAGTAAATTAATCGTCTCGGAAGGTGCTGGCAGCGCACTAAATCCAGGTTTAGTGAATGGTGTGCAAACGGGTGGTTTTGATTCCTATAGTTCCGATGTAAAGGAGGGTGATGTAATAACACATCACGCTGGTGAACTAAAAGCGGATAATACCGCCGCACAAATAGCCTTGGCAAACGCAGTATCGCAACAATATTTTGGTAACTCTGCATATAATAACCTGAGTAATGCTCAACAGAAACAGGTGGCTACTGCCAAAAACCTGCGTCAGACGAATATTGGCGTCCTATGGAACCAAGTGCCCGGTGAAACCTATTCAGCGGTTCAACCCACCTTTAACGTCAGCCCAAGCTACAAATTTAACGATCAATGGACGGGCTATACCTCCTATCGATTTGCACAAAAAGCGGGGTTTTCGCAAACCGTTAATGGCCTCTCATCCCAGATTGCAGCAGAACTTAATAACACCTATGAACTGGGCTTCAAGTCCGCACTACTTAATAATGATCTTTATTTTAATGGCGACGTATTCTTAAGCGAAATCGAAGACTATCAACAAGGCGTTTCAATACTCGACTCTTATAAAACTAATTTGGAACGACAATCTAATCCTGCTGCTCCGGCATCCTATATCGCAGCTTCCGGTAACGTACCAGGCGTTCGCGCATTTGGGGTGGAATTAGACGGCTCGTATCAGGGTTTACGCTATACCTCTATCCGGTTTGCCGGTTCTTACAATAATGCAACCTATACTGATTTTAAAAACAGTGCGGTTCCCTTGGAAATGGGTAATCAAGGCGCTTACCGTGATGTCAGTGGCATGACCTTGCCCGGCGCGGCACAATTTACCTTTAACGTAGGGCCTGAAGTCAGGTTTCCGCTGAAATTAGTGGGGATGGAAGCACTGGGTAACTCGGAATTCCACGCCAACTTTAACACCGCATTCACCAGCGGTTACAAAACGGATCCTTTGCTGTCATCGTACAGTTGGATACATGCCAATGCAACGACCGATCTTGCCTTCGGTGTTGGCAGACGCGATAAAGGTTTCGATGTTTCTTTTGTGGCAAGGAACGTGTTCAACAATCAAATTCCCGGTGCGATTCTCTGGAATTCTCATACGCTGGGACAACCGCAATGGTTTGGTTTTACCGTCAGCGCCAAAATGTAACGGTTTATATTTAACGATGCTGGTCGGGGCTTGCACGCCCCGTCACGCTTCACATCCATCATGAAACCAAAAAGAACTGTACAGAATTTCCGTTTGTAAATCTATCCCCATGACTTGGCTCGGGCTTATCCCGGGCTTTTTTTTGTTAGGCAACTCGCAACAAATAACACCCGCCACGTTTCGCAACACTACTGTTTAGATGAGATTTTCCCAGCTCAATGTG
>CAIQND010000338.1 GCA_903873045.1 uncultured Methylococcaceae bacterium
TACTTTTGGCTTTGCTTTAATTATTATATTTCTGGCGTTATCCGCGCAATTTGAAAGCTTCCGTGACCCACTGATTATTTTGGTCTCCGTCCCCATGTCCATCGCCGGGGCGCTTATATTTATTGCCTTGGGTATCGGCGGCGCAACGCTTAACATCTATACCGAAGTCGGCTTGGTTACCCTGATGGGATTAATCAGTAAACATGGCATCCTGATTGTCGAGTTTGCCAATATCAAACAAAAAGAAGGCATGTCCAAACGTGAAGCGATAGAGACGGCAGCCGGTATTCGGTTACGCCCTATTTTAATGACGACCGCCGCTATGGTGCTGGGTGTATTACCGCTTATTTTCGCAACCGGCGCGGGAGCCGTATCGCGTTTTAACATAGGTCTGGTGATAGCGACCGGCATCGCCATCGGCACTTTGTTTACACTATTTGTAGTTCCGGCGGTCTATCTGCTGATTGCGCAGAACCATTCCAAGCTGGCAGCAAATACCCCCTAATCGTGTTGGATATAAGATACAATGCACTGAAAAATCGGCTACCCATTAAGGCGGGACAGTTTAAGGTTAAACCGTTCGCTGAGCGGAGTCGAAGCGGACAGCTCGCTTCGACTCCGCTCAGCGAACGGTCTCTTTTGATGCTTTATTATTAAGTTAACCCTATTGACGGTTAAGCCTTTTTACTTGTCCCGTCTAACGTGGGTAACCGAAAAATCCAGGCAATCCAAGCGCCTTACTAATAACAAAGAGTATCCAATCAATGAAAACTACACTGTTTTGTACTAAATACCCCATTAAATTACTGCGCACAACCGGTCTGTGCCTGTCGGCATCCATGCTCCTGTTAACTTCAGGCTGTGCAACGGTAGGCCATGAATTTCCAGCCGGTCAAATATCGACCATTAACATCGGGAAAACTACCCAGAACGATATTTATTCAACCTTCGGCACGCCCTGGAGAACCGGTATAGAAGATGGCAAGAAAACCTGGACCTATGGCAACTATGAATACAGCCTGTTTAGTGACCACAGCGCCGAAGACTTGGTGATTAAATTTGATAAACACAAAGTTGTTTCTGCCTTTGTGTTTAATACCACCAAGCGGTCTAAATAAGACCTACATACTTTATGAGTTAAGGTCTTGCCTTGTTCATCACACATTTATGTACGGTCTCGTTATCATCGCTAATCAGATTTTCTGCCAACAGCCAAATAGAATAAGGGGGCTTCTGACTTTGGCGTGATCCAGTAATATCAAAACAATCAAATGGTTATGATATATTTTTAAAATCTGCCAAGTGATTAATAGGTGTATCATATTGTTTTTTAACTATTTTATTGATCACGCAAAAGTCAGAAGAGCCAGAATAAGTCGATCTGGGGCGCATCCGCTACTTGGGGGACACAACTAAGGTGATTTCCGGAGAATATTTTACCCATTAAAAGTAGGATTTTCCCAATCAAGCAAGCGATTGGATTCGTCTAATGGGTAAGTTCTTTCGCAGAAATCACCTTATACCTATCAACCATAAATTAATCTCCGTAGAGA
>CAIQND010000339.1 GCA_903873045.1 uncultured Methylococcaceae bacterium
GCGACACGCACACCGGCAATTTCATTCATTTCTTTCTGAATGATCGGTTGCAGTTCAGTGGCCGTTTGTGTCCGCTCATCCCAGGGTTTTAGAACAGTACCTGCGATGGATTGACCGGGCGCATTCAACTGAAAAACGTGATCAGTTTCCGTGTGGGTCATAAATTTTTTAAAAACTTGTTCAGCATAAACCAGGCGTTGTTGAAGCGTGGCATCCGGTGCCGATGTTGACATGGTGATAATGACACCTTGATCTTCCTGCGGCGCGAGTTCTCTGTTGGAGCTGGTATAAAGAAAGTAAATGCTGGCGAGTATGATGACCGCAAAGGTAGCGGTCACGGGTAAAAAGTTAAGTGAGCCGTGCAATGTGCGTGAATAGACGCGTTGTATTGCAAAAACCTTGCGATCGATAAAGTCGACGATGCGTTCTTCCCAGCCGTTGCGATTGTTGGTATGAGATTTAAGCAAGCGGGAACACATCATTGGCGACAAAGTCAGTGCCACAATGGCAGAAACGGTTACCGCCGCGACCACCGTAAAAGCAAATTCCGAGAATAACGCGCCGGTCAGCCCGCCTTGAAAGCCGACGGGGACATAAACGGCGATTAACACGATGGTCATGGCGATAATGGGACCGGTCAGTTCCCGCGCTGCCAGCAGTGAAGCCGGAATCGGTTGCATGCCATCTTCAATATGTCGGTTGACGTTTTCGACGACAATGATGGCATCATCAACGACCAGTCCAATGGCGAGAACCAAGGCCAGCAGCGTTAATAAATTAATGGAAAATCCCAGCATCAACATGATGGTAAAGGTGCCGATCAGGGACAGCGGTATCGCTATCACCGGTATCAGCACTGAACGGGGTGAACCCAAAAAGGCGAACACCACCAAGGTCACAATCACTAACGCTTCCAGCAGCGTATGGATGACTTCATGGATAGAGCTATCAACAAATTTTGTTGAGTCGTAAACGATTTTGGCACTGATTCCTTCCGGCAGTTGAGCCTGAATGTCAGGAAAAACTTCACGCACCCGTTCGATCACTTCAAGCAGATTGGCGCTTGAGGCTACTTGCAGCCCAACATAAACAGCTTTGTTGCCATCGAAGGATACGCTGGCTTCGTAATCATCAGCGCCCAACGAGACGTTAGCAACATCTTTTAAGCGAATGATTGCGCCGTCTTTTTGCTTGATGATTAATTGCTCAAATTCTGCCACTGAATGCAGGCTGGTTGATGCTGTTAGGTTGACTTGCACCATTTGACCTTTGGTGGTGCCCAGACCTGCGATAAAGTTGTTTTGGGTCAATGCGGCGCTGACATCGGAGGCGGTGAGTCCGTAGGCCGCCAGTTTGTTGGGGTCTAGCCAGGCACGCAGGGAAAAGTTTTTGCCACCCAGTAATTCGGCGGTCTGGATACCTTCGACGGCTTGTAGCCGTGGCTGTATCGAACGGATCAAATAATCGGTGATGTTGTTGGCAGGCAAGGTTTCGCTGGAAAAGCCGATATACATCGCATCAATGGTTTCCCCGATTTTTACACTCAGAACCGGCGTTTGCGATTCTGGCGGTAATTGATTAAGTACGGCATTCACCTTGGCATTGATTTCCGTCAAGGCTTTGTTGGGATCGTAATTGAGTCGCAGATTGGCGGTTATGGTACTGACACTGTTCTGACTGGTCGACGTTATGTAGTCGATGCCGTTTGCCTGCGCGATGTTGTTTTCCAACGGCGTGGTGATAAAGCCCGCGATAATGTCCGGATCAGCGCCGTAGTAAGCGGTGGAGACGGAGACTATGGCGTTCTCGGTACGTGGATATTGCAATACGGGTAATTCACTAAGTGCCCGTAAACCCAATACCAACAGCATCATGCTGACTACCGTTGCCAGGATGGGCCGGCGGATAAAAATATCGGTAAAATTCATGGCTGTTTATTGGTCTTTGGGTTGTGGAGTAGCATCGTTGCTGGGTTGAATTGAATTGTCAACAATCACAGGTGAACCGTTGCGTAGTTTAATTTGCCCGGTAGTCACTATCGTTTCGCCTTCATTAACGCCGGTCAGGATGGCGATTTGGTCGCCGCGCGTATCACCGGTGGTCACAAAGCTTTGTTTGGCAACCAGCTTGGGTTTGCCGGTTTCGTCCTGGCCGTTGGCATCTACCCGATAGATGGTAGAACCGAAGGCGTTAAAAGTGATGGTGGTGCGCGGCAGCGTGATATAGCGATGAGCCAGTCCGGTTGCAATAGTGACCGTGGCGTACATGCCCGGCAGTAGCTTGTGATCAGGATTATTTAGCGTGGCTCTTACCTGAACATTGCGGGTGTCGATATCAACTTTGGGATTGATGACGGTAATGTCACCGGTAAATGTTTGTGCGGGATAAGCATCCGTTTTGAGGGTTACTTTTTGGCTGGTTTTTAGTGATTCCAAGGCTTGCTGTGGCAGAAAAAAGTCCACAAATACAGTGTCCAGTGCTTGCAAGGTGCTGATGGCAGTACCGGCCTCAAGATATTGACCCACATCGACCAGTCGAATGCCCAAGCGACCGGTAAAGGGCGCAAGAATAAGCTTTTTGTCGACCAGCGCCTGTTGTTGGCCAACATTGGCAAGAGCCACATCAAGGCTCGCTTTGTCTATGTCCAGCGTTTGCTTGCTGATGGCGTTGACGCTGAATTGTGCCTGGTTACGATTATAAGTGATTCGAGCCAGTTGTGCGCTCGCTTTTAGCGATTCCAGTTTGGCAATCTCGTCATA
>CAIQND010000340.1 GCA_903873045.1 uncultured Methylococcaceae bacterium
CCTGCCGCCGGCATGATGACCGGGCTTGGTTTACTCCAGTTTTTCAGCTTTTACCTGACCAAGACAGCCATCGAAATCCCAAGTGACTTTGCGCATGTTTATAAACTTTTTCAGGTAGAAGTTCCCAGCGACAATAAAAAACAGGATTTTGACGTATTCAAAAATATCGGTAATGTGGATTGGGATACGCTGTTATTTTTTTACGGCGCGATGATGCTGATTGGAGCCTTGGGATTTATCGGCTATCTTGATGCCATTGCACATTTCCTGTTTGGACAGATTAGCCCTACAATTGCCAATATCAGTATTGGCCTTTCCTCTGCATTTATTGATAACGGCACCTTGATGTTTGCCGTATTGAGCATGCATCCCGATCTTCCAACGGGACAATGGTTGCTGCTGACCCTAACCCTCGGCGTAGGAGGTAGTTTGCTGGCAATCGGATCTGCCCCCGGAGTCGCCTTGCTCGGTCAGATAAAAGAAGGCTATACCTTTACCTTCCACATGCGTTGGATGCCCGTTATTTTACTGGGTTACTTCGCCAGTATAGCGGTACATTTCTGGATAAATGCACGCTATTTTTAAGCGAGTCAGCGGTATTATCTTGAAACGCGCACCGGCTTCTTTTACCTTACACGCTATTGGACGGCAATCATGCCGTCCAATTTTCCTTAACTGTTTATTAATCTCCGATTAGTTACGATAATGTCCTCAAATTCACAACCTCAATCCAAAGAACAACTGGCAGGTTTAGCACTAGGGGCTATTGGCGTAGTCTTCGGTGACATCGGCACCAGTCCGCTTTATGCACTTAAAGAAGTTTTTCTCAGCGGTCTGAAGATAGATGAACCGCATGTGCTTGGCGTGCTGTCTTTAGTATTTTGGACATTGACCTTGGTGGTAACCACCAAATACGCCATTTTCATTATGCGAGCTGACAACAAAGGCGAAGGCGGCATCATGGCATTGATGGCACTGGCATTACAAGGTTCCAAGGAACATCCTAAAAAAATGCATTTTATCGTCACCGTCGGCTTAATCGGCACCGTATTATTTTATGGCGACAGCATCATCACCCCTGCAATCTCGGTGCTGAGTGCCGTTGAAGGTCTGCAAATTATCGCTCCGTCATTGGCGAATTACGTGTTGCCGATTACCATAACGGTACTGGGTGGATTGTTTATTTTGCAAGCCAAGGGTTCCGGTAAAATGGGTAAACTATTTTCACCGATCATGTGCATCTGGTTTTGTTTGCTTGCCGTTTTAGGCATCATTAACATTATTCATGAACCCCGCGTATTGATGGCCATTAATCCTTATTATGCGGGTCATTTACTGATGGAGTTAGGCTGGCATGGATTTTTGATTATGGGCGCAGTTGTTTTGGCGATCACCGGTGCTGAAGCGCTTTATGCCGATATGGGGCATTTCGGTTTAAAACCTATTCGTTACGCTTGGTTCGGCTTTGTGTTTCCGGCCCTACTGCTCAACTATTTCGGACAGGGGGCACTACTGATTGTCCATCCCGATGCCATACAAAATCCCTTTTATTTACTTGCCCCCACTTGGGCAATGTATCCTTTACTGATTCTATCGACACTGGCGACTGTCATCGCCTCACAAGCCGTTATCTCCGGTGCATTTTCGATGACGAAACAAGCCATACAACTAGGTTACTGTCCACGCATGAATATTTTGCATACCTCGGGCAATGAAATGGGACAGGTTTATGTACCTGCAATCAATTGGCTGCTGATGTTATCGGTTTTCGTGCTGGTGCTAACTTTCAAGTCCTCATCGGCATTGGCTTCCGCTTATGGTTTGGCGGTAACCGGAACCATGATGTCCACTACTCTATTAGCATTTATTGTCATTCAAGAGCTTTGGCAATGGAGTAAATACACCAGCATAGCCTTCTTGTCGATTTTTTTGACGATAGACTTAACCTTTCTTTCTTCCAATAGTTTAAAGATTCCTACTGGCGGCTGGCTCCCTCTGGTGGTTGCTACCGTTCTGTTTTTGGTGTTAACAACATGGATTGAGGGACGTAAGTTACTGTCACAGTACATGGATGCCAGACGGATGTTATTTGAGGATTTAGAAAAAACAATCAATGCCAAATTGGTGAGGGTTGAAGGCACTGCGATTTATTTGACTAGAAGCTTGCACGGTGTACCCCAGGTACTGCTGCACAACCTTGAACACAATCATGTCTTGCACGAGAGAATTATTGTACTAACTATTGTTACCACCAACGAACCCTACGTTGACGAAGCGCACCTGGTTAAAATCAGAGCCTTTGGTAAAGATCGTGATTTTTACCGGGTAAAACTTTATTACGGGTTTAAGCAAAATGCAGATGTTCGTCGCGCACTGGAGTTATGTCTGCAACAAGGCCTAAATTTTAACCCCAAAACTGCCTCTTTTTTCATCGGCAGCGAACAAATATCGTTTCGCAATAAAAGCCCCATGCCGAAATGGCGCAGAGGCTTGTTCAGGTTTTTATTTCATAACGCTACCAGTGCGATTGATTTTTTTAAAATACCGGTTGAGCGGGTTGTGGAACTTGGAATCCGTATCGAACTGTAGGCAAAACACCGGATTTTTGCGTATTACTTTATTTAACCCGCTTTTAAATAATACTTATGGCGAATATATTCTACTAAAGCCGGCATTATTGAAACGACAACAATCCCCAAAATTACAACCGTAAAATTATGTTTTACTATCTCTATATTGCCAAACATAAAGCCGCCAAACAAACATATAGAAATCCAGGAAACCCCACCAATTATATTGTAATGAAGAAACTTTTTGTAACCCATATCGCCTATACCGGCTACAAAGGGTGCAAAGGTTCGAATAATCGGAATAAATCGGGCAATTATTATCGTTTTGGCGCCGTATTTTTCATAAAACTTATGCGTGCGCTCCACATGGTCTTTATTCAAAAATCGGTTTTTTTCCTGTTTGGCTATTTTCGGACCAAAAAAACGTCCGATTTCATAATTAACTGAATCACCCAATACCGCAGCCACACATAATATTACAAATAATATCCAAACACTCATATCACCTTTTGCAGCAAAAGTACCGGCAGCAAAAAGCAAGGAGTCGCCCGGCAAAAAGGGCAATACCACCAATCCTGTTTCACAGAAAATAATAATAAATAATATTAAATAGGTGATGTACCCATAATTTTGAATAATCTCGCTGAGGTATTTATCCAAGTGCAAAAATATATCAATAAATTGGCCAATGTGTTCCATGTAATTCCTGATGTTGTGTTTTTAAAATTGGGTTGGGACAGGTTAGTTTAACTGATTATCCATTCAACCAATCATTACTGTTCTTCCGTTACGAACGCTAATTTTGCTATCCCTGCGTGTTGAACGGCTGCCATCAACTCTGCGAGCTTGGCATAAATTACGCTTTGATCGGCGTATAAATGTACGCCCACACCCGGTTTTTTTTCCAATTCAGCTTTTAAAGCCATTTCAAGCGCCGCTAAATCGGCGATTGGATTTTTGTTAAGCGTCATGATGCCTTGAGCATTAATACCGAGTTGCAACGGCTGATCATTGATATTGGCCGTTGTTTCAACCGTTTTCGGTAACGTCACATGAACAGACTGCGTCAGTAACGGCGCGGTAACCAGTAAAATAATTACCAGCACCAACATCACATCCACCAAGGGCGTCACGTTAATTTCGCTCATCGCGCTTTCATCTTCGGATTGCGGTTTAAATGCCATGACTAGACTTGCCTGTTGTTAGTGTTTAACGCCACGCTTAAAAAACTGGCAACAAAATTTTCCAGGCGTGTACGTTGTACTTTGACACGACGAAGAAAAAAGTTATAGGCCAAAACAGCAGGCACCGCGACAGCAATACCAATGGCGGTGGCAACCAACGCATCGCCAATCGGCCCTGCAACAACGTCCAAACTGGTTGAACCGCTTTCAGTAATATCGTGCATGGCCTGCATAATACCCAATACGGTGCCAAACAACCCGACAAAAGGCGCGGTGCTACCGATACTGGCCAATAACGTTAACCCCCCTTCCATGGCATGTTGTTCTTGTTGCAACTGTACGCGTAAAGTTTGTTCCAGCAATTCCGTCGAATCACCACTGTGCTTAAGCCGGGTTCCTGCCGAACGCTCATGTTCCTCCAGCCACATCAAACCTTGATACGCCAGTCGCGCTTGCGAACCTTTGGATAACTCAGGAGATAGCTTTTTGGCTTGATTTAAATCAGACAAACTCCAAAAGGCGTTTTCAAAGCGCTCATTGCATCGATTGTTATTGATAAACTGCCAGAGTTTAAAAAAAATGAGTGTCCAGGTAATTACTGAAAAAAGCAGTAAGGTATAAAGGGTTCCATTAATAATGAGTTCGGGGGCAATATGCATAGGTAGGGACATTCAGTGATTTCCTTGTATCAGTTTTTTAAAAGTTAGTGTTCAAGTTTAAATTGTAAGCGTTGCACCGCACGTTGCGTTACCGCCACGCCATTGACCATTTTTCCCTTAAATTCCCACTTGCCAATGGCCGTGAGGGCGGCTTCATCAAAAATACTTTCAGGTTCTGCGCTAACCACGATAGCGTCAGCGACTGTTCCGTCTGTTTGAATGGTAAATTCTACGGTCACCCAACCTTCAATATGTCGGGTGGCTGCGCGTGCAGGATATTTGGGCGGCACACGAAGCAATGGCACCACACCTGAAACCACCGCTTTACTGTTATCACCTCCCAGTCCTGTTGTTGTCGTTTTGGTCGTAGCGTGTGAACTTGATGATGCCGAGGGTGTGGGCGAAACAGCGGCGGGTGCAGGACTAAGCATGGGTGTCGGCTCAAACTTGGGCACGGGAACCATTTCTTTTATATCAGCTGATGGTGCAGGCTTTTTAACCACAACCGGTTTTTTTACCGGCAGTGGCTTTACAACGGCCTTGGGTTTTATGGGTTCTTTTTTAACGGGCGGTGGTGCGGGCGGTGGTTCTTTTGCCGCTGCTTTTAAAACCGGCTCAGGTTTTGTCAACATCGCCACCTCCATAACAATCAACGGCTTTTTAAGTTCTATTGGTGGTGTGCTTAATAAATACCACGCCAAGGCACTATGCAACACCACCACCACTCCCAACAACAAGCCTGCAATAAAACGTGATTTTTTCTGCTGCTCTAAAGGCTTAAAAGCCGCGTAATGACAATAACTAGAGTTTGATGATGACATGAAAACGATGACTATTTATACCGTGTTACTACGTAGAATGGCGCTAATTATAAACTAATTTCTGAAAAAAAAGCCTGTTACTTGACGTTCAATTTTTTCAAATTGACTGGCACGAAGTCAGATAAACTAAGGCGTTTTCGTTAGTGGACTTATAGACTAATACTGCTACCATTAAATCAATAAGTTATAAATCATGAATCTGTTACGTGTGAGTTTGGTTGTAAAAATACAAAAAAATGTAGTAATCGTGATACTTAAAATCAATAAGGCAGTATTATTTAAAATAGCTTTTACGATTTTATTACGATAGCAATCAACACACATTTATCTGTATTAAAATCAATATATTGACTTAATAATTTTATTATTAAGCATTAAAAATTAACGGTACTGGACTGGGGTGATGAAAATGTATTTTATAAAAATGATCCCGCTTTTAATCCATATATTATTATTTTTTATTTATATATCAAAACGTTGCAAAAAAAATACGAGAAAACTATTTTATGGCATTAAATAAAATATAGGAAAACAATATATTTTTAATACATGAAAATAATTTATATAAATATCAATATGTTAATATTTGATCTTGGGGGAGCTATTTACACGCAACTGATTGATTTAAATATATTTTATATTTTAATCCCCAGTACTGGACTCTTAATGGATAGCCATCTAAATATGGAAAAATCAGAAAACATGTATCATATTTATTAACTAGGTGTAAACTCTGGACTCGTTGGACAAACACTGAAAGTCTCTAAATTTAAAAATTCTGGGGTAATAAATGGCAATACAAGACGAAATTCCAAAATCACGATTAACATTGCGCTATAAAACGGAGGTTAATGGTGGGCTTGAAGACATGATTTTACCTCTGCGGCTATTGATCACCGGTGATTTTTCACATGGCAGTTCCAATGATCGCAAGGTCGATCTTGATGAAAGACGAATACGCAATTTGGACGGAACCAACACCGATAAAGTGATGAAAGACATGGGGATGAGCCTGAGCTTCACTGTCGAAAACAAAATTGATGCCGAGCACGAAGAAGATCTGCAAATAACTCTTCCCATTGAATCGATGAAATCCTTTTCTCCCGACCAGGTGGCATAACATGTTCCTAAGTTAAAAGGTCTACTCACATTAAAGAAATTGGCATTTTTAGTAACCGGCAACGCTGTTCTTAGTTGTACCTTCGGTGCCGCGCCGTCGACGCTTCAAGTATTGCCGACCCATCATGTGCTGGTCGATATGCCTGCTGCCAATATCGTGGACGAAATACCGTTGCTCAATATTTTGCCGTTCGGTGTATGCACCAGCCTGGCAAACCCCACGGTGGCCGCCGCAACCGTAGCTGCTTTGGGCGTACTGACCCCGATGCCCTGTATACCGGTGACCGTAGCGCCTTGGGTGGTAGGTACACCCACGGTATTGATCGGCAACATGCCCGCCCTCAGCAGTGACAGCAAGCTGATGTGTTGCTGGGCGGGTGTTATCAGCATCAGCTTTGCCGGTCAGGTCAAGGTGATGGTGTAAAAATGGCTCTTCTGACTTTGGCGTGATGAATAAAATTGTTAAAAAACAATATGATATAACCTATTAATCACTTGGCAGATTCTAAAATAATAACCACTTTTTCGTTTTTGTAACACCCATAACCTATTGTTTTATATACGAATTAATAATTACCTCCCCTGTTACAGCATTTTAGGTGCTAAAAAATGGTTACAGTGCATATCCTCAGATTTTAAAAATATCTCATAACTATATGATTTTTTTGATATTACGTGATCACGCCAAAGTCAGAAGAGCCGTAAAAATGACAGCTTACCGGAAACGCTATGTGGAACGATGACAATACGGAATGGTCAGCCGCCCATTTGGCCTTGATTGAAGCGTCCTTATGGCAGGAAGATCAACGTCGCCCCGCTGATTTAGCCTGGCTGGACAGCAGTTGGCAAGACCCTGTCAGCTTTTGGAACGCGCTACACGCCTACTCGGACAGGCGGCAAGCAAGTCCATCCAAAAGCACGCCTTGGGTTCGTTATGATTTTTACCACGATTTA
>CAIQND010000341.1 GCA_903873045.1 uncultured Methylococcaceae bacterium
CAGGTGAGCCGCGTAGCCGCGTAGGTCGGGTTAGCGATAGCGTAACCCGACGCATTGGAGCCGCACATGTCGGGTTACGTTATCTCGCTACGCTCAATAAGCTAACCCGACCTACCTGGCTATTTATTTTTGTATTATGCAGCTGGTTGCCTGGCAGTCCGGCTTATGCCGACAGTGTCCCGCCTCAAGCCGCGCCAACTAATACAACCGTAGCAAAACCCAAGCCCGCTGTTTCCCAATATGAGGGCTGTCAGCTTGCCGATAGCCAGGCCGGACCGGCCATGAAATATGGGGTCAGAAATATGGGGTCACAGAAATATGGGGTCAGGTCTTTAATTATTATATTTATTCAAGTGTTTATAGTCCCTTAAGTCCGCTTCCCTACGGACTTCATTATTTGATGCGCAAACAAGCGTTCGGCCACGTTGCGCCAAGCTTGGAAGACATTTAACGGGTGAGGGTGGTTTATTGCCGAATTGCATTTCTTGTGGTTATATTAGGGCTAAATAGGTTCGTGTACATTTGATTTATCAATGCGTTTTGCGGCATTAATCATTTTTTTATCGAAAGTAAAAAACTCTTTACAGTGTTGACTATTTGCTAAATGAAGCGCATCGGCAAAATCAAGTCCTTTACTATGCCAAGCAATAGCTTGTGCAACACGTTCAGGATGATTAATATGTACATTGGGTAATCCAAGTAACTGGATCAAAGCATTGGCAATTTGATCGACTTTATAATCATAGGCAAATCTAAGTACCCATTCCGTTTCCAGGATAACTGTATCTGTGATAAAAACCTCATACTTATTCAGTAGGTTGTAGGCTTTTTTATATTGGCTTAAATCATCTTGGGTCAACAATCTAACGATGATATTAGTATCGGTGCAATCATGAAATTGTGCCTTAAGACCTTTGGCAATAGCATCATTCATTTCATCAATTGTTTTTGCATGACCTCCATACTTTAAACATCCAGCGACTTCAGCAAGTGATGTTTTTACAAAAGGGGCTTTTTGTTTTAATAAAATACCATCGCCTGTGTCTATAACAATCAATTCTTGCCCCGCCTCCCAATGATATGAAGAGCGGATATGTTTAGGTATGATGACCTGACCTTTGCTGGATAACTTGGTGGATTCCATAATGGCTGTATAACGTTGTAAGATTAAAATAAGACTTTAAGGGTGAGCAAGCTATTTGTCAATAATTCTGCTGTTTCCCAAGCTCCAGCTTGGTAAACCAGTCTTGGAAGCTCCGGCTTCCCGAGACTGTCATCACGAGAAATGTAGACAAAGATCCTGCAAGATCCAGTAACTGCTTCCAGGCATGGAGACTCGAATATGATAAAGATAAACAGGAAGCTGGAGCTTGGGAATGAGTACAAAAACCCTGAAACCGGCGAATGGGAGTAATTTTTGTGGCAGTTTTTTAGTCTTTAGCGGGTGTTTAAACGACCCGCAATTCTTCGTGTAGTATCTTGCGCAATGTTTCAGCTGTCAGCGGAGCAGACTCAGGGGATAGGCTATTGCGCAATGTTTCATTGATAAGCGTCTGATAACCCTTTCCGCTTTGTGCAGCACGCTCACGGAATCCTGCAAGTACATCATCATCAAGAAAAATGGTAATGCGGGTTTTTCCATTGGAATCAACCACTGCACCACGCACACCTTTTGAAAAATCATATTTATCTTTCATGTCCTAGCCCTCATAAGTTCGTCTTTCGTGAGGTTCGGCATGTCGCGCAGAAATAATGCGGATATCATTCTCACCTCGATAATGATAAGTAAGGTGATTTCCGGAGAATATTTTACCCATTAAAAGTAGGATTTTTCCAATCAAGCAAGCGATTGGATTCGTCTAATGGGTAAGTTCTTTCGCAGAAATCACCTTATACCTATCAACCATAAATTAATCTCCGTAGAGAC
>CAIQND010000342.1 GCA_903873045.1 uncultured Methylococcaceae bacterium
ACTGAATAATTACTATATTAAGGTAAAAAATATGCTCGTTAGCACCGCTGAAAATTTATGGGTTGATCAGGTTTCGCCGCGTTGGGGGAGCCAGTGCTAACGCTATTTGATGAGCGTTTACCGCTGTGGTTGGCGGATCAATTTGAACCTTTCTGTGTTTTAAAACTGCTAACGGTGTGTGATAGCGAGGCTCTTTATATCGTTGATAAAAATCAAACGATTTTGCACTGGAGTACTGGTGCTGAAAAATTAACGGGTTTTAGTGGTTTGGACGTGACCGGTCAATCGTGTTGGCTCGAATGTGTCATTACCGAGGGTGATGAGTCTATAGAGTCGTTGATAACGTTGGCTAAAACGGACGGTAGTCGCATCCAATTAAAAAAGCGGGTTCAGGTTTTACAGGATAAAACCGGCGCTTTTGCAGGGGGCTTGGGTCGGTTGTTGGCGGTTTCTGAGTCGTCAGCTATAGCGGTAAGCCGTAACATGCAACTGGATGCTGACAAACAAAGTTTTCAGGGCTTAATCAGTCGGTCACCGGCCATGCAGGCGGTTTTTCAGATTATTGAAAATGCCGCCGAAACCACTGCCACGGTGCTGGTAAGAGGAGAGAGCGGTTCGGGTAAAGAGCTGGTTGCAAAAGCCATTCATGATTTAAGTGGTCGCCGTGCCGCGCCTTTTTTGGCCATAAACTGCGCGGCATTATCCAATAGTTTATTGGAAAGTGAATTGTTTGGTCATGTGCGTGGGGCTTTTACCGGAGCCATCAAGGATCATAACGGCTTGTTTCAACGGGCGCATGGCGGCACCCTGTTTCTGGATGAGGTGGCTGAACTGCCGCTTGATTTGCAAGCCAAATTGCTGCGAGTTATTCAGGAAAGAAACTATATTCCGGTGGGTGGCGATCATTCAATTAACGTGGACGTGCGCATTGTCGCGGCGACCCATCGCTCATTACGTGAAGAAGTAAAAAGCGGTCGTTTTCGTGAAGATTTGATGTATCGGTTGCGGGTTGTTCCTATTTTTATCCCGCCCTTACGTGAACGCCGCGAAGATATTGGTTTATTACTCTGGCATTTTATCCACCTGCATAATGCGGATAATGTTAGAAAAATAGAAAAAATAGAGCCTCAAGCCATGCGGATATTATTGGATTATGCATGGCCGGGAAATATCAGGGAACTGCATAATGTGATTGAATACGCCTTTGCAGTCGGGCGCGGTGTCACCTTGCGGTGTTCTGAATTACCGCCGGAATTTAGAGAGTCACGCGTCATGGAAACACGCTTTACTGCACAGTCATTAAGTACGTATCCACAAACACCCGAGCAAGAAGCCATCGTAATCCGTCAGGCACTGGAGGCCAGTTATGGCAAGATTAATCCGGCCGCCCGTTTGTTGGGCATGAGTCGAGCCACCTTCTGGCGTAAACGCAAGACTTATGGTGTGTGAAAGCCGTGTAGGGTGCAATGCGGTTAAGTTATAGAGTGGCTTAGAAGTAAAGCAACATTAAGCTCCCTCTCCCTCAGGGAGAGGGCTGGGGTGAGGGTGATCGAATGTCGCTTTACTTCTACATGGCTCTATAAGTGCAAGTTGTTTAAAAAACCGGAGTGCAATCGCTTCAGCTATTGCTTGTAAAAACAGCTAAAGCGGTTTTACTCCAGTTGTTTCCTTAACTTAACGGCATTGGGGTAGGGTGTATAAGCGTAGCGTCATACGCCCAACGAATGG
>CAIQND010000343.1 GCA_903873045.1 uncultured Methylococcaceae bacterium
AAAAACAACTCGGCATTACCAATAATTTTACTGGAGCCGCCGAGCGGATAGCCATTGGAATCTCTAGGCCCCATGGTATTGTTTTTAAAGCCGCGTACCGAGCCGGTTCCACCCATAAAATAATTATCAAAGAACGGTAGCTTATCCGTACTTCCATAACCCCCGCCATAACCCACTTCGCCGTTCAATTTAAACGTAAAGTCTTTTGCCAGCGGAAAATAACGCTGCTGCCGGTAACCGACTTTATAATAATCCAGGTCACTGCCCGGAATCATTACGACAGCAGACAAGCGCTGCTGAGCACCTGTATTGGGAAAAATGGCCCGGTTAAAGGTATCATGAACCCAACTGATGCCCTGACTAAAAGTCAAGAACGAACTACCTTGGTCTGCGATAAACTGATTAATTTGATAAGACGAGTAAGCCGTGGTTCCCAGGTTGGTATGCTTTACATCCGTATCAAAACGTATCTGGTCAAATTCATTCAAGGGAATGCCAAAGTTAATACCGGCATTGGCAATATTGGTATTGTAGTTGGCAATGTTGATCTGGCCGGCATTTCGTTTGGTATAACCCAAATTGTAACCTTGGCTAACCCCATCCGTAGTGAAATAGGGATTAAAAAAGCCAAACTGATAACTGGTCATATAAGAACTATTGTTAAAGGCAACGTTAACCCGTTTACCTGAACCAAAAACGTTATCCTGGGCAATGTTGGCATTTAACACGATACCTTGAACCTGAGAGAAACCCACGCCCGCCGACAAATTACCCGATGGCTTTTCGACCACTTTATAATTAACGTCAATCTGGTCGGCCGTACCCACAACCGGCGGCGTTTCTACCGTCACGGTTTCAAAATAACCCAAGCGTTCAAGCCGTGTTTTTGAGCGTTCAATTTTAGAACTCGATGCCCAACTCGCTTCCATTTGCCGCATTTCCCGACGCAACACTTCATCGCGGGTTTTGGTATTGCCGCTCATATTAATCCGATGCACATAAACACGTTTACCCGGATCAACCACAAACGTCATATCGACTGTTTTTTGGGCTTCGTTTATTTCAGGCACCATATTAACGTTTGCAAAGGCATAGCCTTCATCACCCAAACGATCCTGAATGGCTTTTGAAGTTTCAGTGGCACTTTTTCTGGAAAATATCTCTGTAGGCCCTACGCTAACCAGTTTAATCAGCTCATCAGGTGCCACCACCAAATTACCTGACAACTTTACTTTGGATAACTTATAAACTTCACCCTCTTTAACATTGATAGTGACATAGATGTCTTTTTTATCCGGGGTAATGGCCACTTGGGTCGATTCAACCGAAAAGTTGATATAACCCCGATCCAGATAATAAGACCGCAGGGTCTCCAAGTCGGCCGATAATTTTTGTTTGGAATACTGATCGTCTTTAGTATAAAACGATAACAAATTGGAGGTATTTAATTCAAACTTGCCTAACAGGGTTTTATCATCAAAGACCGTATTACCCACAATATTAATCTGCTTGATTTTGGTAACCCGGCCCTCGGAAATTTTAATATGAATGCCCACACGATTTCGGGTCAAGTTTGACACGTCGGTTTTAATCTTTAAGCCATATTTACCATGACTAAGATATTGACGTGTTAACTCTTGTTCTACCTTGTCCAGCACTTGCCGGTCAAATATTTTGCCTTCAGCCAGACCAATTTTATCCAAAGCCTTGGTCAGATCATCTTTACTGAGATCTTTATTGCCTTCAAAAATTATTTTTGCGATGGAAGGGCGCTCCACCACGTTAACAATCAAGGTTGAACCTTCTCTTTCCAGCTTCACATCTTTAAAAAAACCTGTTTTAAACAAGGCTTTGATAGCAGTAGAAACATTATCCAAAGAAAACTTTTCACCGACATTAACCGGGAGATAGTTATAAACAGTACCTAAAGAAATGCGCTGCAATCCTTTGACTTGAATATCCTTAACAACGAATTCTTCGTCGCCTTTAACGCCATTCGACACCAGCAGACCCAGCAATAACAAGCAAGAAAAAGTATTTGGTTTCATGTAAGGGCTAAAATAAAAAATCAGGGTCTAAATGGTTAAAATTATAAAAATTATAACACAGTATACATTGAACAAGCTTAAGCTCTGTGCAAAGGAAAATTAAGCACCTCATTAATGGTTGCACTGTTTGACAACAGCATCAGTAATCGGTCAAGACCGATGGCCATACCCGAACATTCCGGCAACCCGGCTTCCAGCGCCGAAACAAGATGTTTGTCCTTAACCGTAACAGGGCGTTTTTTTTGCTGCCTGACTGCGATTTCTTCATCAAATCGCCTGCCCTGCTCTTTTGCATCAGTCAATTCGTAATAACCATTGCCTAGCTCAATGCCGTTTATAAAAACTTCGACACGATCAGTAACCTGTGGATTATCTTTATTAAGGCGGGCTAACGACGACTGACAAGCGGGATAACCATAAACCATACAGAGCGCATTTTCACCCAAGTGCGGTTGAACTTTATGACTAAAAACAAAATCCAGCCATAAACCGTGATCAGAACCGCAAAGACTGATCGCCTCAGGCACCTCATTAGCCTGTGCGTAAGCACAATAATCCTCAAGGGAAAAATCTAAAGGATTTAAGCCGGTATGACGTTGAAACAGGGCTTGATAACTCACGCGTTGCGTGGGCTTTAAAGCACGCTGACCGCTAAACAAAACTGCCATTAAGTCGGCGATTTCATCCATTAATTGCGGCAATGTAAAACCCACCCGATACCATTCCAAGAGGGTAAATTCTGGATTATGATAACGTCCTGACTCACCATTACGAAAGGCTTTGCCTATTTGATAAATACACCCGCTACCCGCAGCAAGCAGCCTTTTCATGGCAAACTCGGGTGATGTTTGCAGAAATAAAGTGCGCTGTAGTGGCGGAAAGCAATAATCCGTGGTAAAAAAATCCAACTGTGGATCGGTTCCACAGCTGTTACCCAGCAAGGGCGTTTCTACTTCAAGCACGGCTCTTGCCAAAAAAAACCGCCTAATGTCAGCCAATACTTGCGCCCTTAAACGCAACAGATCTATCGAGCAGGTCGGTTGCCACTCATTCGGCACTATTCTTTTACACGCGAGATATATTCACCGGTACGGGTATCTACCTTAATTATTTCGCCAGGCTGTACAAATAATGGCACCCTAACCACCGCACCGGTCTCCAAAGTAGCCGGTTTACCACCGCCACCTGAAGTATCGCCACGCAACCCCGGATCAGTTTCAACAATAGCCAGCTCAACAAAATTAGGCGGTGATACCGCTAAAGGCGCGTCATTCCATAAAGTGACCGTACAGGAATCCTGATCTTTAAGCCACTTACTGGTATCACCAATAACTTTTTCCTCGCACTGATACTGCTCAAAAGTATCGGGCACCATAAAGTGTCTAAATTCGCCGTCGTTATAGAGATATTGCATGGCAACATCAACGACATCAGCGCCTTCAAGAGAGTCGCCTGATTTAAACGTTCTTTCAATCACCCGACCTGTTTTAAGATTTCTGATTTTTACCCGATTAAAGGCTTGACCCTTACCCGGCTTTACAAATTCATTTTCTATAATTGCACAGGGGTCATTATCCAACATGACTTTTAAACCGGCTTTAAATTCATTGGTACTATAACTAGCCATTTTATCCTCGAAGCTCTCCCATGGATGGGGAGCGCCCCCCAGCCGGATTGTGTAACGAAGTGGAGCAGTAGGCGCGAGGGCATCTTTTATTGCTTGCCCGGCGCTTTTAGCTACACTCCATGAAATTAAGTATCGGTCTTTCCCGACTGTCAGCCCATAACAGGCATCAGGCTTG
>CAIQND010000344.1 GCA_903873045.1 uncultured Methylococcaceae bacterium
GCTATAATTTCCGCAGTTTGTCCAGGATGCAACGCTGATTGCTGAGCGGACAGAAACTGAACCTCACAACCCGTCAAAGAAAATAGGGCTTGTATATCGGCTTTAATATCAAAAAAATCAACTTTACGTGATTGCTCGCCCCATTGCTCGCTGTAAGCGTCACCTAAAACCAGACCCGCCAGCATTTTTTGTTGCTGAGTTTCACCGCCTATTTTATTAAAACACAGCCCCGATTCAAATAACCGGACTCTATTATGTTGACGGTTGGTATTATAAAGCGCCGCTTTCAACAAGCCACACCATAAGGTAGTGCGCATGACCGCCAGTTCCGAAGAAATCGGATTTTTTAAACGGATAACGTCTGTTTCTGGGGCGACTGTTTTTTGAATATCTTCGTCGACAAAACTGTAAGTGATGGCTTCTTGATAACCCCGATCAACCAGTAAATCTTTAACACGATCAATATCCAGCACGGCTTCAGTTGCAGTGCTTAATTCTGAGCGCATTAACAAACTGCTGCTGGGCAAGTTGTTATAACCATAAATACGCGCTATTTCTTCAATTAAATCGGCTTCAATAGCAATATCAAAACGAAAACCCGGTGGACTGATTTGCCAGCCATCGGCTTGTGTTTGGACAGCCATTCCCAAACGCTGAAAAATATCGATAACGACCTCGTCTGCCAACGCAATACCCAGCGTTTTTTCTATGCGCAGATGTCTTAACAAGACGGCTTCGCGTTGCGGCAAAGCGGCTGTTGTGGTGACTTCAGTAATGGGACCTGCACCGCCACCGGCAATATCAATAAGCAATTGTGTCGCGCGTTCAATCGCTCTTGTTTGCAACGTTGCATCAACACCGCGTTCAAAACGATGGGATGAATCGGTATGCAAACCAAAGCGGCGTGCTTTGCCTGCTATCGCGTGGGGTGCAAAATAGGCACATTCCAAAAATACCGAGCGGGTTTCGTCATTAATGGCAGAATCACTGCCACCCATAATACCGGCAAGCGCCAAGGCTTGTTTATCATCGGCGATAACCAAGGCTTCATTATCAAGCTTAATCACCTGATTATTTAATAAGGCCACACTTTCATCAGCGTTAGCCCAGCGCACGGTGATACCGCCCGCAAGCTTTTCCGCATCAAAGACATGCAAGGGCTGTCCCAGCTCCAACATGACGTAATTAGTCACGTCAACCAAAGGCCCCAGGCTTTTTAAGCCCGAACGACGCAAGCGTTCCTGCATCCATAAAGGCGTCACTGCTTTGGCATTGACCTCTTTAATCAAGCGCCCCAAATAACGCGGACAGGCATCTGTCGCTTCTACCGATACGGTTAAAACGTCTTGATGACTAATGGCTGCGTTGATGACTTGGGTAGGCAACCAGTCCATTTTATTGAGCACAGCAACTTCACGCGCCAAACCTTCAACACACAAACAATCCGCTCTGTTGGGTGTCAGATCAACTTCTATAATGGCATCATTCAGTGCCAAATAGTCGCGAATATCAACACCTACCGGTGCGTCATCGGCTAATTCCATTAAGCCGTTGGCATCCGTCGCCAGACCCAGTTCTTTTTCTGAACACAACATGCCAAAAGATTCTTCGCCACGCAGCTTTGATTTTTTTATTTTAAACTCACCTGGCAAAACTGCGCCGCACAAGGCCGCCGGGATTTTTAAGCCAACCCTGACATTACTTGCGCCACAAACAATTTGTAAAGGCTCTGCCTCACCGACAGCAACCAGACAAACGCGCAGACGATCGGCATCGGGGTGTTGGTGCATGGATATAACTTGACCCACAACAACGCCGCTAAATTTTGCAGCCGCAGGACTTACAGAATCGATTTCCAGACCTGCCATCGTTAATTGTTCAACCAGTACTTCTGTACTTATTTCCGGATTGACATACGACCTTAACCAGGCTTCACTAATTTGCATGATTCAAATTTTCCTGTGTAACGGCAACTTAATTAAATTGCTCTAAAAATTTAAGATCATTTTCAAAAAACAACCGTAAATCATTAATACCATATCGCAACATTGCGAGGCGCTCTACGCCCATACCAAAAGCAAA
>CAIQND010000345.1 GCA_903873045.1 uncultured Methylococcaceae bacterium
CAAGAAATGAATATTACCGGCTGGAAACTGCACCCGCTAAAAGGTGATCTCACCGCGCATTGGGCAGTAAAAGTAAACGGAAACTGGCATCTTACCTTCACCTTTGAAGGCGAAGATGCCATCTTGGTTGATTATCAAGACTATCACTAACAGGTGCGTAAAATGACAATGTTTAACCCGCCCCATCCGGGCAGTATTTTAAAAGAAGATGTATTGCCGGAACTGGGTATTAGTATAACCGAAGCTGCTATTCAACTGGGTATATCGCGTATTACCTTGTCCCGTGTTGTCAACGGTCGGGCAGGCATCAGCGCAGACATGGCTATTAGACTTGAAGCTTGGATGAATGGCCCGACTGCCGAAACGTGGGTACGTATGCAAGCAGAATATGACCTCTGGCAAGCGCGACAAAAACCGCGTCCCACCATTATACCGATTGAAATATCCCACGCGGCTTAATAAAACCCAATAAGCGCAGAAAAGCGGGTTAGTTTCGGAAAGCTCCGAATAAAAAATTGTCTCAAGAAGATGCCAGTTGCGTTGCCCTAAAGTGGTCAACATATTGACGAACTTTATCAAATTCATTAAACCTTTCGATATAAAGACCATTTTCGTGCTGTTTTTCTGCCAATTCGTATCCTTTGGCGGCATACGCGGGTAATCGGTAACGATAAATCAAATCACCAAAATTAAATGTTTTGTAGTAAATCACTTCCTTTAATGATTGGCTTGAATGGGTATCCAAACAAAAAGGAATAAACATGGCAGGGATAGGAGTCGATACGGGCTGGCGTGTAAACCAAATTTTATGAAAAGGGCCGATGTCTAATCTGACCGATTTATCTTCCCAATTTTGTCCGGTCGCGACTTGGCCCAAGATGTAAATTTTTCCAGCCGCATCATCGGGTGTATTTTCCCAAGCGATGACATCAATCCCGGCATCTTTTTTATGAGCCGGGGCACCTGCGGGTATGGTTTCGACAATGACACCTTCCCCTATTTTTTTATAAGCCTTATCCAAGGCATTGATAAAATGGCTATGGTCTGGGCGTGGAAAGCCAAATGAAATCGCATTGCCATGAACCTTGCCAGCCGCAGCCAAGGTGGCGCATATTTGCAAAATGTCCCTGTCTGCATTGCTATGTGGAGGGTCGGGGATTAGCACGTCTTCACGCTTGATATGAGAAATAAACAGACAATATAAGTAAACATAGCTGCCTGCTGTTATTTCTTCCTTTAAGATTAATTCTGAATCATCTGATGAAAAATCAAACGGATAAGCCGTTTTCAAAAATTGTATACGTTGCGTTATTTCATTTAAGGCTGACTCAAGAACTGCTTGATTGATGCTGTCTTGCTCGCCAATATCCAGGTTTTCTTCGTCTTGTTCTTCGTCCGAGATATACAGCAGCTCACGCAGTCTGAAAACATGAAATTCTGAAGTAAGCACTTTAAATTCCAGCCAATCGGCTAATAACCACCCGCCATCCATAATAGGCGCTTTAGCAAGAATCATGGGCTAATTATCCTTTACTTTTGCTGATTTTTATTTCCATCAAGGTATGGATGTTGTTGGCGTTTTCAGCCATTTCCATTGCTATAGATAACAGGTTATCTTGATTGGCTGAAAATTTACTGATTTTTTTCATCACTTCCTGTACGCGTGTATGAGCAATAATTAAAGCATCTTGAAAAATATCGGATGCATTGCCGACTTCTTCACGAGCGGCTTCAAGATCCTTAGTGGTAAAGAGAATGTTTCTAGCTATTGGGTTAGCAATGACTTGCCCCAAATGTTTAAGGTCTGGATTCTGGGATTTTATGACAGATTGAATGTCGTCTTTTTTTGAACCATATAAGTATTGCAATACTTCTTTGAGTTTTTCTTTATGTGAAGATGGAACGGGGTTTTGTAACGGCCGTTGATTCCAATCTTTTTTTAGACCTAAAAAATCTCGATACTCTATTCTTCCTAGCGCAGTATATAGATGGGAAAATCCGAAGGGGCCACGTTTACTTCTATCATTGATTTGGAATAATTCTTCGTCTTCAGCTTGTTTCAGGACTAACATGCCTGCGATTAATGAACGCACTGTTTGGTTGTTATCGCCTAACTTGTTTGCAATATCGTCAATAGTAATTTTATCTATTTCTTTTAAATACCAATCACTAATAAATCTGGCTTTTGCATAAGAATCCCAACGGTGGGGGCCATTAATATGTTTAAAGCCAATAAATGCCCGAGCGCCTTCCTCATCATCAACAAGGTAAGCGGTGACCGTGTTAAGGCTATTTAAAACCTCATTAGATATATCTTTAGGAATAGAAAGTCGACAGTCACGGGCGAGTGCGGGATTTTGAAGAAAACGTATTGCGGATAAGCGTCGATTACCTTCCAACACTCGATAATGTCCGGTTTTTTGCGTCCCCTTTTGGGTAACAATTAAAGGTTCAATATCCATATAGGTATTGGCGACAATAGATGCAACCAATTCGCCTATATCCGCTTCAGCGACTAAAGCGGCCATTATGATTTTATCTGACGCTGTTTCTAAACCATCTACTTCAACTAACCGGGGATTGTGTCGGTCAAATTCAAGTTGTTTGGTTTCAACAAGAAATGACTTGGGAACAGCAGTCGTATTCATAATTTAGGATTTGAGTCAGGGATTTTGTAGTGTGGTAAGTTTACCAGATTTAAGACTTCTTTTTACGGTGCCTTGAGTTGTCTCGCTGATATACTAGCCGGGTAGGGTCGTTTGTTGTCAATGGCCAATACTTATTCAGTTTAGTTTTACCGGAACAATTCCAGTTTGCTTGGTTAATAGGCTGTTCATAGTTTAAAGTGATTTCCGGAGAATATTTTACCCATTAAAAGTAGGATTTTCCCCATCAAGAAAACGATTGGATTCGTCTAATGGGTAAGTTCTTTCGCAGAAATAACCTTATACCTATCAACCATAAATTGATCTCCGTAGAGACGCGATTTATCGCGTCTAAATGATAACACGTGGGTTTTCGTATGTAGGGACGCGATAAATAAAGACGCGATAAATCGCGTCTCTAC
>CAIQND010000346.1 GCA_903873045.1 uncultured Methylococcaceae bacterium
CCGTGCTCGGCATTAGGCGTTATTCGTCGTCATCCCGATATCAAGTTACTACGCAGGGCGGAGGATATTGTGCCGTTGCAGGCTTTGCAGCAAAATATCCTGCGAGCGATCTGGCCGCTGTTGGCACCCGGTGGCATTATGCTGTACGCAACGTGTTCCATCCTGAAGCAGGAAAATGAACAGCAAATTGATGCTTTTCTGGCGGAATATCCCGATGCAGTGGAATTGCCTATTGATGCCGACTGGGGTTTTGCCGGGAGTCATGGTCGGCAGATTATGACAGGTGAAGCGTCGATGGATGGTTTTTATTATGCGCGGCTGACTAAATCCTGAAAGACACAGTGGCATTATCTCGGTTACGGCCCTTCGACTGGGTTCTGGATAATCCGCGAAGCAAGCTGAAGATGATCGAAATGGAATTTAAGCGATTAATTATTAATCATGAGAAGAAATAAATGGATACAACCGAGTTATTAACCAATCCTTTCCTTTACGGCAGTACCTGGTTACGAGCTGATTTTCATATGCATACCAAAGCGGACAGGGAATTTACCTTTGAAGGAGAAGAAAACCAATTTGTTACTCAGTTTGTCGAAAAACTCAAACAGGCCAAGATTGGTATTGGGGCCATTACCAATCACAACAAATTTGATTATGGTGAATTTAAGGCGCTTAGAAAAAAAGCTTTAAAAGAAGATATTTTTTTATTGCCGGGTGTGGAACTGTCAGTCAATGACGGGGCTAATGGTATTCATCTGCTGGTGATTTTTTCGGATGCCTGGATCAGCAATGGCGACGATCATATTAACCCATTCTTGACGGCGAGTTTTACCGGCAAAACGCCCAGTCAATATGAAAACGAAAATGGTCGTTCCAACGATGATTTGACCGAGACATTGAAAAAATTACAACACTATCATAAAGATTTTTTTGTTATTTTTGCGCATGTCGAACAAAAAAACGGGTTATGGAAGGAACTGCAAGGGGGGCGATTACAAGAGTTAGGCACTAATCCGCTATTTCGGCAATATACCTTGGGATTTCAAAAAGTACGCACTGACGATGATCGACAAAAGGTCAATAGTTGGCTTAAGAATGCTTATCCTGCCGAAGTTGAGGGTTGCGATGGTAAATCCTTGGAACAAATAGGCAAAGGCGAAACCTGCTATCTAAAACTGGGCGAGTTTTCTTTTGCAGCAGTCAAGTATGCGCTTTTAGACTATCCCAACCGGGTTGCCAAGGAAGTTCCTAAATATCAGCATTCTTATATTCGCAGTGTCTCTTTTGAAGGCGGTGTTCTCAACGGCGAAACCCTGTATTTTTCCCCTGCACTTAATAGCTTGATTGGTATTCGCGGTAGCGGGAAATCTTTTATTCTCGAAGCTATTCGGTATGCGCTAGCCATTCCGTTTGGCGTGAAGGCGTTGGATACCGACTATAAAAACAAATTGGTCGAATACAGTTTGGGTAGCGGAGGCAAAGTCATTATTAAAGCGGTGGATAGGCGAGGTCAGGACTATGAGATTCGGCGTATATTGAATCAACAGCCAGATGTCTATGTTAATGGTGTATTGCAACCGGGCATTTCGATCCGTGAAACCATCCTTTACAAGCCGCTTTATTTTGGACAAAAGGATTTATCCAATACCGGCGACGGCTTTGAAAAGGATTTAGTCGAAAAACTGGTGGGTGAAAAACTGCTGGATATTCGCCAGCGAATTGCCCTGCAAAAACAAAAAATCGTCGATGCTGTTACGCGTTTAAAGGGCTTGAGTAATGTGGCGGAAAAAATCAAGGAAAATGAAGGCAAAAAGCAAAATGCCACCCATTTATTGAGTTTTTACCAGCAACATGGCGTTGAGGAGAAACTAGAAAAACAGGTCAATTTTGATGCTGATAGCCAAAAATGTGCCGACATTATTCAGGGCGTAAAAAGTTTTCTGACTGACTTTGGCAGCTTCATTGACCAGCATGAGGATGAGTTAAAAAACCACTGTTTTTACAAATCCAAACAAAACACCGTTTTTTTTCAGGCGTTTTTTACCGATTATGAAAAGGTTATCAATTTATTTGCTGTGTTCATAAACGCGCAAACCAATGGACAAGCCGCGTTATCAGCTTTAGAGCAAAAAGCGGAAAGTTTCAATCAACTGAAAAACACCTTAAAGGAAGAGTTCGCCACCATTGAACGTCAGTTATCAGAAGAGTTGCAAGCGAGCGGCGTTCCAGCGATCAACACCGAAGAATATCGACGATTGAAACAAAATTTTGACCAGTCCAAACAAATGCTGGAAGCTTTAACTAAACAGCAAAATCAACAAGTTAAGTTTAGGAACAACGTCTTGGTAGAATTGGCTGCATTGGACCATTTATGGCATGAAGAATTTAAAGCCATCAAACAAGAACTGGAAAAAATAAACAAAAACCAAACGGCGCTGGTTATTGAAGTGGGCTATAAAGCTGACAAAGATGCCTTTTGTGCCTTTACCAGGGATATGTTTCGCGGCAGCCGTTTAAGGGAAAATGTATTGAAAGAGTTAACGGATAGTTTTAGCGATTTTGGGGCGATATTTAAGAACTTGGGTGAAGCAGAAATACAGCTTGGCAGCAATTTTTCTGTATTCGAGCAGTATTTTAATGACAATCTTAGCGCGTTATTAACCTGGCAAGTCCCAAATTCATTTTCAATTTGTTACCGGGGAAAAATCCTCAAACACCATTCATTAGGCCAACGAGCTTCCGCGTTGATTCTTTTTATTCTCAGCCAGCAGGATAACGATGCCATTATTATCGACCAACCTGAAGACGACCTTGATAACCAGACTATTTATGAAGATGTCATCAAGTTGATTCGAGCATTAAAAAAAGAGGTGCAATTTATCTTTGCAACCCATAATGCCAACTTTCCGGTGTTGGGTGACGCCGAACAAGTTATTTCCTGTTCCCATGACGATAATCGCATGATGCTGAAATCCGGTAGCGTTGATGCTCTCGAATTACAACAGGAAATCGTCAGCATTATGGAAGGCGGCGAAGAAGCTTTTAACAAACGCAAAGACATTTATCAGTTATGGAAACCACAGAACTGCTCGAAATAATTGCCAGAGGCGAAGATGGCAAGCATCAATTCAAAGCGAATGTCACCAATCCAAATTCACTCGCGAGTGAAATGGTGGCATTTTGTAACTCCGGTGGCGGCACTCTATTGATCGGTGTAAATGATGACGGTACAGTGTCGGGACTTATACGCGAAGATATGGCGCGATTAAATCAGTTAGTTTCAAATGCCTCTTCACAATCGGTGCGACCAGCCATTAACCCGGTGACTGAAAACGTATTGCTGGCAGACAGCTTGGTGATGGTGGTTACCATTGCTAACGGTATGAGCAAACCATATATGGATAAGGATGGTGTTATTTGGGTTAAAAGTGGCTCTGATAAACGGCGGGCGACATCAAGAGAAGAAATTCAGCGTATGTATCAAAGCGAGGGTTTATTACATGGTGATGAGCTGTCGGTTAACGGTCTTTCCGTTTCTGATCTGGATTTGGATTATTTCAGGCGTTTTTTTGAAAAGCAGTATGGAGAGCCCATAGAAAATCAAGATGTCCCTTTACCCAAGTTGCTTGAGAATATGAATCTCATGAACGATGGGGTGTTGAATATCAGTGGTGCTTTATTGTTCGCTAAGACACCCCAATTTCGGTTGCCTGTTTTTATAGTTAAAGCGGTATGCTATCTAGGTAACGATATACATTTGGATCGTTACCTGGATAGTCAGGATGTAACGGGAAAGTTGGCGGATATGTTTTATCAAAGTTTAAGTTTTATATTAGGCAATATTAAGCATCTGCAATTTGACCAAAATGTAAATGCTGTCGGAGAACCTGAAGTTCCACGCGAGGCTCTGGAGGAGTTGCTCGCAAATGCACTAATTCACCGAGATTATTTTGTGTCGGCACCCGTGAGGATTTTTGTGTTTTCTAATCGGATCGAAATTATTAGTCCGGGACACTTGCCCAATAATCTTACGATAGCCAATATAAAAAGCGGTAACTCCAATATACGAAATCCCATATTAGCGAGTTACGCTACTAAAATTTTACCGTATAGAGGATTAGGAAGTGGTATCCGCCGTGCATTGAAAGCCTATTCGGATATTGACTTTGTCGATGACAGAGAAGGCAATCAGTTTAAGGTGGTGATTAAGCGAACTAGCGGGTTGGTTAATGAATGAATGAAACTAATGAAAAAACATTCGCGGAAGTGTATCCCTGACAATAAGCAATACCCGTGTTGTTCACCACCTCGCTAAAGTTTTATGCTTTTTCTTGGTGTTTTTATGGTAAATTCCTGTATTATTTTTGGTAAGTAAGATTCCCATTTTGTTAAAAAACTTTTGCTTGTCCACCTTTTTTTGTGCTGTTTTATTCGGGCTGTTGCCATTTTGCGGTTACGCGGATGACTTTGCTGCCGAAGTAACACAAGCCGAAATAACGTTGCAAGGCGACCAATATGTCGTGTCTGCGGATATTAGTTATCAACTTAGTAAAAAAGCAAAAAACGCATTGCAAAACGGTGTGCCTTTATTTTGGGATTTGCAAATTAAGTTGCTACAGCATCGGGATAATTTCTGGGACAAGACGCTGGTCGATACGGCGATACGTTATCGGCTTCAATATCATGCTTTGCTTAATATGTATAGGGTCAGAAATGAGGGTGACGGCGAGGTCTATAATTTTTCCACGCTGTCTGCGGCCTTGGAGTTGATGTCTGCGGTACGTGACTTTCGACTGATAGAGCGGGCGCAACTTGAGCCTCAAAAACAGATGGTGTGTGCGGTGAAAGTCAGTTTTGATCGTGATGCCTTGCCTTTGCCGTTGCGCCCGATTGCCTACATTGATCCGCAATGGTATTTATCCAGTGATTGGACACTATGGCCGCTAAAAAAATAAAACTCCCTGTTAATCTGTCTGTTTTAATCCTGTTTGGCCTGATTCTGCTATCGTTGCAGTTGATGAGTTCAGCCATGCAGGAGTCGTCACAGTTAAATGCGATGTATTCCTGGTTGTTGTTGTTCAATGCTTTGGGTTCTGTGGTACTGCTGATATTGGTCGTAGCCAATATCTATTCTTTGGTTCAGCATACCAAAAGACGTGAGGCGGGGTCACGGTTAACTACCCGCATGGTATCGCTGTTTGTGGTCTTGGCATTGGCCCCGGCCGTTATTGTGTTTTATTTTTCCATGCAGTTTTTACATCAGGGTATTGATAGCTGGTTTAATGTGGAAATAGATCGCGCTATGGAAGATGCGCTGGAGCTTAGTCAAGCGTCATTGGATCAGCGTATGCGCTGGCATTTAAAACAAACGCAGCAATTGACGGAAAAGCTGCAAGATTCCTCTGAAAATTTGGTGACCCTGGAAATGGAAAATTTGCGTGAGCTTTCGGGCGCTTCGGAAATGACTCTTTTTTCTCGTCAGGGTCGAATTATTGCCTCAAGCAGTATTAATCCCGGTGATATTTTGCCGAGTTTACCAGATGAGCATATTTGGTTGCAGTTGCGCCAGAATTCTGTTTACGTGGCTTTGGCTCCGGCACATGAAGAAGAATTGATGGTGCGTGTTATTGTTACGGTTAAAGCCCGAGAGCCGCAATATTTACAGGCGTTATATCCGGTGCCGGTCAGGATTTCTGATTTAGCGGATTCTGTTGAATTTGCTTTTGTGCGTTATCAGGAAATGAATTATTTAAGAAACTCCTTAAAAATGAGTTTCTCGCTGGCGCTGTCGCTGGTTTTGTTAATGAGTTTATTGGCAGCGATATGGGTGGCTTTTATTAGTATCCGAAATATTACCGAGCCGGTAAAGGAGCTGGTTAAAGGCACGCAAGCCGTCGCTTCAGGTCATTATGACCAGCAGTTGCCGGTTATTGCCCAAGATGATCTGGGTTTTTTGGTAGAGTCATTTAATGATATGACGCATCGTATTGCCGTCGCCCGTGATGAAACCAGGCAAGTGGGTTTTGAAGTGGAAAATCAGCGGGCCTATCTGGAAACCATTTTGGCCAATTTAACCGCAGGAGTTATCAGTTTTGATGCCTTGTATAACATTCGCACGGCTAATCAGGCGGCGTACCGAATTTTTCATATTCATGTTAATCAGTTTATAGGGCGGACTTTATTGGAGCTTGTTCAGAGCTATTCCGAGCTGGCAGAGCCGCTAAAATCAATTCAACGGTTATTGGAGCAGGCGGATGATATTTGGCAGCAGCGGATTGCTTTTTTAGGGCCTAATGGTCGTCAGGAATTGCTGTGTCGAGGAACCCCCCTGTTTTCTCAAGAAGGGTTTCGCGTTGGGGCTGTGGTGGTTTTTGATGATGTGACCGATTTAATTCAGGCTCAAAAGAATGCGGCTTGGGGCGAGGTTGCGAGAAGATTGGCTCATGAGATCAAGAATCCGTTGACACCTATTCAGTTATCCGCCGAAAGATTGCAACATAAGTTGGCGGCTAAGCTGGGAGCCACTGACGCCGATATTTTACAGCGCTCAACCCGAACCATTGTGCAGCAGGTTGAGGCGATGAAAGAAATGGTGGATGATTTTTCTGAATACGCCAAGCCCTCTAAAAAGCAGACCGTAGATATTGATTTGCCAAGTCTGGTTCAGGAGGTATTGGCACTTTATGCGTTAAAGTCAGGCGTAAAATTTAAAACCGATTACGGAACCGGCTTGCTGAGGATTAATGGTGATCCTGTCAGTATCAGGCAGGTGCTGCATAATTTGATAAAAAATGCGCTGGAAGCGATTGGTGCTATTGGCTTGATCGAGATAAGTCTGCGCAGGTTGCAGAAAAATAACACTTATTTCATAGAAATAGCGCTTTATGATAACGGGCCTGGCATTAAAGACGAGCAAATGGAGAAGATTTTTGAACCCTACGTGACAACCAAAGCTAAAGGTACCGGTCTGGGGTTGGCGATTGTTAAAAAAATAATTGAAGAACATGGCGGTGCGATATGGATCGACACTAGTCGTGAGGTGGGGGCGGGCTTTATAATCCAGCTCCCTGCATGTAACCCTGAATAACTGTAAAAAAATTATGAACGCAAATACACCGCGTATATTAGTCGTAGATGATGAGCCGGATATTCGCAGGTTGGTTTGCGAAATTCTCGAAGATGAAGGTTATCAGGTGGCTACGGCAGAAAATGCAAGCGCTGCACGGGAATTAAAAAAATCCCTGCAACCCAGTCTCATCCTGCTTGATATCTGGATGCCTGATACAGACGGTATTACCTTGTTAAAAGAATGGGTTGCCGAAGATGTCCTGCTCTGCCCGGTGGTCATGATGTCTGGGCATGGCTCGGTTGAGTCGGCAGTCGAAGCAACACGGTTGGGTGCTTATGATTTTCTTGAGAAACCTTTGTCGCTGGCAAAATTATTATTGATTGTTGAAAGAGCCTTGGAAGCGGGGAATCTTCAAAAAGAAAATGACGGACTCAGGAAGCAATTGGTTGTTGATATTGAACCAATTGGCAAGAGTGCGACGGTTGCCAGAATCAAGGATCAATTAAAACGCTTGGCTCAACATGATACCCGCTTATTGTTCGTCGGCGAGGCGGGTGTGGGTAAAGAGTTGTATGCCCGTTATCTGCATAACAATAGTGCGCATCGAAACGGCCCATTTATTGATGTGGCGGTAGGCAGTATATCGCCTGAAAATTCGGCCGTAGAGTTTTTTGGTAAAGAAAGCTTGGGTAAAATTCATCCGGGTCTATTAGAGAGAGCGCATAAAGGGACGTTGTTTTTGAGCGAAATAGGCGGCATGGACAAGGAAACTCAGTTGCGACTGCTAAGTGCCCTGGAATCAAGTTCTTTTTTGCGTGTGGGCGGCAGCGAGGCGGTACGCGTTGATGTCAGAGTGGTCGCGTCAACCCGGATTACGATGGATGACGAGGTCAAGTCCGGGCGCTTCAGGCAGGATTTGTATTATTTGCTGAATGAAGTGACGCTTATTATTCCGCCACTGAGAGAGCATAGTGAGGATGTGCCGGGATTATTAAGTTTTTATGTCGATTATTTTGTTAGTCAGGATAAGTTGGCTTTTCGGAAGTTTTCCATGGCTGCACAAAATTTTTTACGCAACTATAGTTGGCGGGGCAATGTGCGGGAATTAAAAAATCTGGTGCAGCGCCTAATGATTTTGGGTGTAGGTGAAGAAATCGAGTTGGATGAGGTAAAGTCAGCGCTGGGATCTGTTGTTGGTGATGTAATGGCATCGTTATCGGTTCCCGAGTTTTTCAATTTGCCGTTAAAAGATGCTCGCGATCATTTTGAAAAAGCTTACCTGGAATATCATTTTGAGCGAACAGGGGGCAGTGTTGCCAAGCTGTCGACGGCGGTGGGTATGGAGCGAACCCACTTGTATCGTAAATTACATTCGTTAAATATTAAGCTATAAATTGAAAGCAAGGTTATTTACACCTTGATCGTATAGGGGGTAATGTTGTACAATTGTCGAAATAGGTGGGTTTAGGTTAAACTCATTTTTATTATAAATTACCTGTGTAATAAATTATAAAGTGAAGGCAAGGTTATTTACATCTTGCACCTGGCGCCTAAATTATAAATAAACATTGAAAAAAACCACAATGTTTAGTAAAATTCTAGCTCTTTTATTGAGCCTTTAGAGAAAGACTAAGTAACGATGAAAACATTTAGTGCAAAAGCAGCAGAAGTTAAGCGCGATTGGTATGTAGTTGATGCAGATGGGAAGACGCTGGGTCGCCTTGCTTCTGAGATTGCACTACGTCTTCGTGGCAAACACAAACCAGAATACACACCGCATGTTGATACCGGTGATTACATTATTGTTGTTAACGCAGAAAAAATCGGCGTTACCGGCAATAAAGAAAAGAATAAATTATATCAGCATCATACCGGTTATATTGGTAATCTGAAAACAGTAACTTTAGGTAAATTAAGACAAACGTTCCCTGATCGTATTCTTACTACCGCTGTTAAAGGTATGTTACCAAACAATCCATTAGGCCGTGCAATGTTCAAGAAATTGAAAGTGTATGCAGGACCTGAACACGATCACCAGGCTCAACAGCCAAAAGTTTTAGAATTATAAGCGAGTAGACCATGGCAGCAGCTCAGTATTACGGAACAGGTCGTCGTAAAAGTGCAATTGCACGCGTTTACGCAACATCAGGCACTGGAAAGATCACGATTAACAAGAAAACCATTGAAGAATACTTTGGTCGTAAAACTGACCAGATGGTTTCACGTCAACCTCTTGAATTGGTTGATATGGCCACCAAGTTTGATATCAATGTGATTGTTAAAGGCGGCGGCCCTTCTGGCCAGGCAGGTGCTATTCGTCACGGTTTGACACGTGCATTGATGGTATATGATGAAGCGTTGCGTCCAGCCCTTAGGCAAGCGGGTTTTGTAACTCGTGACTCGCGTATCGTAGAACGTAAGAAAGTCGGCTTACATAAAGCCAGAAAACGTCCTCAATACTCGAAACGTTAAGCAGCAATTTTTCTGGCAGGTAACCTAAGTTACACGCTTTGAAATAAAAAAGGTCGCATTCGTAAGGATGCGACCTTTTTTTATGGGGCTAGATCAATCCTGTTCTGTTGTCACTGAAACAGTTTTTTACTATTCTCGGTACAGATCCAGTGATTTAATTTTCGTGAATGAGTAAACGTGTTTCTTTGTTAAAAAGTCTCGGAGATTAACTATTAGCACTTGAAAAATGATTTTTTTTATCAGCAATGCTAAAATTCAAACATCAATCATTAAGTAGGCTTAACGGATGTCGACAGACTCTCAAAAAACACCTAAGACACCGATGGCGCTAGAATTTAAGAGCAGTACTTTTTCTGTACCTGTTTTGGTTGTTGCGATTGATGACTTGGTCGTTATCGAACAACAACTTCAAGAAAAAACCAGCTTGGCGCCCGAGTTTTTTAAAAATTCACCGGTAGTGCTGGATTTGCAGGAAATAAATAAACAGGGTTACGATATTGATATCGTTGCACTTACGGACACGGTTCGTAAGGCTGGTCTGTTGCCGGTAGGGATTCGTGGCGGTAACGTACAGCAGAATAAACAAGCATTAGAGCAGCTTATTCCCGTTTATTCGATGCATAGCGGCAGTGTCTCGGTTGAAAATCAAAAACAAAAAACCACAGTCGCCCCGGTTATAGAAACAAAAGCCGATGTAGATGTCGACATAGAGACTGATGCTGCCGTAACAACGTTAATTACTCAGCCTATCCGTTCCGGGCAGCGTATTTACGCAGCAGGTGATTTGGTCATTTTGTCTCAGGTCAGTGCGGGGGCAGAAATTATGGCTGAAGGTAATATCCATGTTTACAATACCTTAAGAGGTCGAGCCTTGGCGGGTGTGCGTGGAAATAGCGATGCGCGTATTTTCTGTTTTGATTTACAAGCGGAACTTATCTCTATTGCCGGTAATTATAAAATCAGTGAAGATTTGGATGAGTCGGTACGAAACAAACCTGTTCAGATCTATTTACAAGACCAAGCATTAATTATCAAAGATATAGTGCTACCCCATTAACGTAGAGGAAAAATTTGTGGCAAGAATCATAGTCGTAACATCCGGTAAAGGCGGTGTGGGTAAAACAACCACTAGTGCCGCAATTGCCATGGGACTGGCCAAAAAAGGTCATAAAACCGCAGTCATTGACTTTGATGTAGGTTTACGTAATCTGGATTTAATCATGGGCTGTGAGCGCCGTGTGGTTTATGACTTTGTTAATGTCATCAATGGCGAAGCCACGCTTAATCAGGCCTTGATTCGGGATAAAAACTGCAATTTACTTTATATCTTGCCTGCTTCACAAACGCGCGATAAAGATGCTTTAAGCCAGGAAGGTGTGGGCAGGGTTTTAGATGAGTTAAAAAAAGATTTTAAATATATAGTCTGTGATTCTCCAGCCGGTATTGAAAAAGGCGCTCATTTAGCGATGTATTTTGCTGATGATGCTTTTGTTGTCACCAATCCCGAAGTATCTTCGGTGCGTGATTCTGATCGAATGCTGGGTATTTTAGCCAGTAAATCTTACCGGGCTGAACAAAACCTGGAGCCTATCAAAGAATACTTGCTGTTAACCCGTTATTCCCCGGAAAGAGTAAAGTTGGGAGAAATGCTGAGCGTTGAAGATGTGCAGGATATTTTGTCACTGCATTTGTTGGGTGTTATCCCTGAATCAAAATCAGTGTTAAATGCATCAAACTCAGGCACGCCTGTTATTCTTGATGAGAAGAGTGATGCGGGTCAAGCCTATGGCGATATTGTTGCTCGTTATTTAGGTGAAAATAGGCCGCATCGTTTTATCGAGGATCAAAAAGGCTTTTTTAGGAAATTTTTCGGGAGTAAGTAATGAGTTTACTTGATTATTTTAAATCATCTAAAGTGAGTTCTGCATCTCTTGCAAAAGAAAGGTTGCAAATTCTGGTTGCTCATGAGCGCTCTTCACTTAACCAACCCTCTTACCTTCCGCAGTTGCAAAAGGAATTACTGGAAGTTATACAGAAATATGTTAGCGTGGGTCAGGATGCCATTTCTGTTAGTTTTGAGCAGGATGAAAATCAGGAGACACTTGAATTAAATATCACGCTACCTGAAATTATCACTAAAAAACTTTAATCAACACTTAAAAAGGTGACTTAAAATGCTTAATATAATCGGTGATGACGCGGGTAAGGTCTGGCAATATCTGGATAAAAACGGATCAGCTAGTGTAACTAAAATTTCTAAAGAAACTGAAATTAGTAAAAATGACGTTCAGCGTGCAATTGGCTGGTTGCTTAAAGAAGAGAAGCTTTCAATTGAGGTGGTGGGTCGTACAGAAACCTTGTCGTTAAAATAAGGTTGGGTTAAAGGTTAAACTCGATATTCAAGTTTTTTTCATTGAGTTTAAAAAATGATGCTGGTGAGTCTATCTAATCATGGTTGAGACCAAACAGCTAACCTAATGACGAGCTATAGTCGCGACGTGGGTGTCGCTCCCACCGTAGGAGCGATGCCTACGTCGCGACTAACGAACAAGGCACAAGGAGACGAGCTGATAGCTTGGGTCGTTCAAATTGCGCCTTGTCTTTTTTTGAGAATTCTGTTTTTAATGGCTTAACGTCAGTAAGTGAGAGCAACAGAGTACTTATTTTTTTTCGAGCCGTTTTTGTCTGTTGATCACAAACAAGTGTATCTGCTTGATCCATGCCAATAGCTTCTCATAGCCCTTCCTGATAGATGGTATGCATTGTCTGGTTTTTTGCGCCAGTAAACGAATAAGCAAATAAGCCTCAAAAATTAAACGATAGAGTAATTTTCGCATTCGATATAACAGCGGTATCAATGCCGCAAAATTTACCTCACGATCACGTACCTTGCCGCTTCGGCATAACCAGCGTAGTAAGCCGCTGACATAAAGCACAAACAGGCTTAATCCACTTAGAAACCAAACAAATCGGCCGGTAGCCCCCAACGCCTCACCCGTATGCAGGGGCCATATCCAGGTAGCAAAAACTTCACCCGTTGAGAATTTTGCAGGATTTCGTACCTCTTTAATCTGGCCACTCCAGCGATCCACCCAGACGGTTGTAAATGGATGTCTTTGATTAATTTCACTGCTTTGTCGCAAATTAATACGATAGATTCCGGTATCACCTGCCGGCGTGGTAACGCGTCTGAGTTCTGCTTTTGGAAAAGGGCCTTGAGCAACAAATGACGCGGCAGATAAACCGGTTGGGTGATTGTTGGGAATGGCTGTGCTGGTGATAGGGCGGCCGGTTTGACCATGTTCCATGCCGGATGAGCCGGTAAAGGTTTCCAGCACTGAGGGAAAACTGAGCAGAAAACCGGTGAATGCCAGCACCATTAAAGAAACGGTACTAAACAAGCCTAAAAAACGGTGTAAATCGAAGGCAAGCAGCATCATGCCCGCCTTGTGTCGAACCTTAAAGGCCTGGCTTATTTTTCTTAGTCCCGGCCACCATAAATAAAGCCCCGTACTGCAAGAAATCAGCAACAATAATCCCAGCATACCGACTGCGTTCCAACCAAAGTGGTCGAGCCTGAATTGCGTATGCAAATCAAGTAACCAGGTTGTGGCGGTTGTACCCCAAAAACGACTGGTAACAACCTCGCCGCTATAAGGATTGACTGACACCATCAGTGGCGCATAAAGCTCAAAGAAAGTTTCTGTCGGTTTATCATACCAAGCGGTAATCATGCCTTGGGGTGAGCGGGGCATTTCCAGCGTCCATGAGCCGTAGCGGTTGGGCTGTGCTGCGCGTACCGATGCCATAATCTTATCCAAAGATTGATACTTGCCTTGCGGTTCTTCGATAACCAATTGCGGATTTAACAGGCCATCCAGTTCTTCGCGGTAAATGCTGATACTCCCGGAAAGCCCCATCAATGCGAAAAAAAAGCCAACGCTTAAGGCGAGGTAAAGATGAACTTTGAGCCAGGTTGC
>CAIQND010000347.1 GCA_903873045.1 uncultured Methylococcaceae bacterium
CAAATCCGGCACTGGCAGGACAGGTCGCCACTTATACTTACAAGCAGCTGCGTGATTATTTGAGTGGCAGTCGCAGTCATGTTCAAATGACCGGCGTGGCTAAATTACTGACTGAACAGGATGCCGCTGATCTGGCGGTCTGGTTTAGCTCTTTACCCCGTGCAGAAAATAAAGCGGGCAGCGAGAAACTGGCCAGAGCCGAAAAAATGGTTGAACAGGGTGATGGTAAACGCATCCTGCCGCCTTGTTTTGTGTGTCATGGCTCCAAAGGGCAGGGCGAAAAACAGGATATTCCCGCACTGGCAGGCCAACAGGCCAACTATTTCACCAGAACCTTGCTTGGAATATAAAAACGGCCAACGGCACAATGATGTTTACAGCCGTATGCGCCTGATTGCACAACAACTGAGTGAAGAGGAAATCAAGGAGCTGGCGTTGTATTATCAGCAACTTAAATAAGTTTTTACTGAGGTATAGAACCATATAGAAGTAAAGCGACATTCGACCACCCTCACCCCAGCCCTCTCCCAGAGGGAGGGCGCTTTATGTTGCTTTACTTCTAAGCCACTCTATAAGTCGTTTGCCCTGGCTCCCAAGCTCCGGCTTGGGAACCAGGAAAATCGTTGACCTGCCCAAATAATGATTACGCGATTAAATTCCAACCAATTCGATAGTAACCGTGGTTTTCACCGGCAGGGTTGTCAATATGATAAACGACCAAATCTTTTCGACCATTACCATCAATATCCGAAACGGCAACACCTCCGCCTTGATTTTCCCAACCAAACCAGCCTGGAACAGCTCTGACCTCAGACCAACCACCTGTCACATCACCTACAGCATTAAGGTTCCAACCAATGCGATAGTATCCACGATTATCTCCGCCTGGATTATCGATATGAAAAACAATCAAATCGGGTCTACCATTGCCATTTATATCGGCAATGGCAATACCACCACCTTGATCCTCTGAGCCAAACCAACCAGGAATTGCCTTAATGGCAGACCATCCGCCAGTCACATCTCCAGCAGCATTGAGATTCCAGCCAATACGATAATAACCGTGGTTTTCACCTCCTGGATTGTCAATATGATAAACAATCAAGTCCTGTGAGCCATCGCCATTGATGTCAGCAAGTGCCACTCCTGCGCCCTGATTTTCCCAGCCAAACCAGCCAGGTACCGCTTTGATAGGAGACCACCCGTCCGTAGGATCACCAGCAGTATTGAGATTCCAGCCAATACGATAATAACCATGATTGTCGCCGCCTGGGTTATCCACATGAAACACCAATAAATCTACTGTTCCATTGCGATTAATGTCGGCAAGTGCGACACCCGCCCCTTGGTCTTCAGCACCAAACCATCCAGGAACTAGCTTCACAGGAGACCAGAATGATGCGTTTCCAAAATTATCCAAGTTCCAACCAATTCGGTAGTAGCCGTGATTTTCTCCTCCTGGGTTGTCGATATGAAATACCAACAGATCAGCGCGTCCGTTTCTTGATATATCAAAAACCGCAATATCACCTTCCTGATTTTCCGAACCAAACCAACCAGGAACGAGACGTGGAGAATCCCAGCGTAACACGGCGGCTTGAACAGCTTTAAGTGCGTTAATTCGACCGAAACCTGTGTAGACATCATAGCCTACCGAGCCAATATCATCGGTGGAAGCACGCAAAGCGTAGCAAAGCCTGTCAAACAGCGTGGAAAATATCCAAGGGATCGGGGAAAACAGCATCGAAAACTGTCCACCCTGACATATGTCATGATCCGGTATTTTGCTGGAGCAACCTTGGATGTTATTTATGGGCTACCTACTTAAGGCGGGACAGTTTAAGATTAAATTGTTCGCTGAGCGGAGTCGAAGCGGACAACTGGCTTCGACTCCGCTCAGCGAAAGGTCTCTTTTGATGCTTTATCATTAAGTTAACCGTATTGACGGTTAAGCCTTTTTGCTTGTCGAGTCTAAAGTGGGTAGACTAATCCACGATACCCACCACCTTCTAATCCCCTGCCCTGACATCAAACTCGATTTTCCAGCGGCTACTGTCTTTTAGTGAAACCGCTTGCAGCTCAAGTGTGCCCACTTCAGTTACTGCTGCACACAAATGTACAGGCACTATTTCACCGGATCTACGACCTTCTTCAGGCAAGGTAACATCCAGTTCATCGAGTTCGGACAACTCTTCATTCGTCCAGTAATCCAGACGGGTTCCTACTTTATCGTCCCGGCGGGTTGTAGAGGCAAAGAAACGGAAGCGTACCGGCTCCCCAACCACTAAACCAAATTCATCTTCCGGCAATTCTTCGCGCGTGCCTTCTTCCATACCAAACGGTGCAATACACAAAGCCACAATATCCGGCGCCATACCCGGCACGGCAGGCATCGAGCTTTCAATGCTGACATAATAAGCGGCTGCGGTGCCGCCTTTAATACGCACACCTTTACCTTTCCTTACAAAGCCATAATAAGCGGCACCTCTGGCAACTGCCAAATCAAGATCAGCTCCTGCCAATAAGCGGGCTTCAGGCGCTTTTTCAGCAGTCAACCAGGAATTTAACACGTCCATTAAACGCTCAGCCAGCGCATTGGCTTTTAACACGCCGCCATTAAAAAGAACGGCGGTAGGATGCAAAAATGTCGCATGTTCCGGCAGGTTAATATCTTTAAGATCGTCGGTGGCATTTTGCTGTTTGGCAAGAAAAGCGGCTAAATGGCGGGTAATCCCCGCATCCTGCGCATAAGGCAACCCGGTGGTTCTTAAACCAGTTCGGGTGCGGCTTACGGGGCGGTCGCTGACCGCTACTTTAGGCAAGAAACCTTCAACAAGGACTCTGTTAACTTCCTCACGGGTTAATTCGGTACGCAGATTCCCTGCCATAAAAGATGA
>CAIQND010000348.1 GCA_903873045.1 uncultured Methylococcaceae bacterium
ATAAAGAGGATTTGAAAGAACGACTCGTCTCTGCATTGGATTCGTTACAAAAAAATACTAAGCGTGTCATCTCGTTTTTTAGTTTACCAGGCACTCAATATGCCGGTGCCAATGTATCTTAATCAATTCACGGCTCTATAAGTATATTTACTGTCTATAAATAAAGCGCGGAACCCAAAGCCATTAATTCACTTAAGCCTCCTGGGTCTATTTGCCGATAAATGCACGCCTGAGGTAGGGCAGAAAAAATATCATGCGCATGCCTAATCTGCAATGATTCGTTTCTTTTAATTGCGTTGCACAACCCGCAATCGCTATTTGGTGTAATCTGATTAATAAACAATGCGTTTGTCGCTATACCCAGGCGCTGTAGAGCGCCTGTCATTTCGTAGGTTTTTTCTATCGCCAAATAAGTTGGAATAGTGACCGCATAGAGTCCTGTTTTTTCAACGTCCTGCAACAGAATCCGCAAGTTTTTTAATTCTCGTGAGAGCTTTACCAAGCGTTGTGATAAATGCGGAAAACGCATGACCTTACGGTATTTCAGCAATAATGAGAAGAATATTTTTAACCAATCCCGAATTAATTCAGGTAATTCCAGCAACCGTAGTAAATGCCCGCTAGGCGCTGCATCTACAATTATCATATCATAACGCCCGCTGTCGAGATGATCCATAATAGTCGTTAATGCCATAATTTCGTCCAGTCCGGGAGGAGCCAGATCGAGCAAGTGCTCCATCACTTCGCGATCAAAGGTAATATCTAAATTGGGTAAAACATCCTGTAAAAAACTTTCTAATTCTTCCTGATAGTCACACCGAATTTTTTCAAAGTCCGATTCTGCATTTATTTCTTGCGCATCAATTTTATACATCACAGAAGTAGGCGTATTTTGTACGCTCAGTCCCAAGCAATCGCTCAGCGAATGCGCAGGGTCTGTGGAAAATATTAAAATACGTAACTGTGGATATTCACTGTGCAAGCGTAAAGCCGTGGCACAGGCCAAAGTCGTTTTACCCACCCCGCCTTTGCCTGCGAAAATTAATAACCGCAAGGTATCGGCAGGCAACGGAACTGGCTTCTCTACATGCAAAGGCAATTTATGACTACTAGTAGTTATCATAACCTCGCTTTTATCCAGTAACCGTAGATCAGACCACAAGCCATAAAGCAGACTACCTCGTGGCTCTTCCGGAAGTAAAGGCAGCGTCCAAAACACCTGTTTAGGTAAGCGGCTGATCACGTTTTTAAGTGCATGCATTTGTCTACTACGTTCAGCAAAACATATCGGACAATCATTGTCAGGAAACAATCGATTAACGATTAGATCAGACATGAATACCTTTCGCTGACTTAAGGCGTGTGCGATATCAACGCTTTCTTCAACAATCATCTCTTCCGGTTGCATCACTAAAATAAAATTGCAACGCGTGGCATCCGCCATTAACGTCTGCATGGTTTTTAATGAAGCATTCATATCCAGTAAAAAAACATCCAAGTGATCCAACCGCTCATCACGTCCAAAATGGCTTCGCATATAACGATGTTTGGCGAGCAACGTATCCAAAGCAATTAACCAGCGATGAATCATATCGGGCATTTCCAACAGACGTAACGTATGACCCGTAGGGGCTGTATCTATAATGATACGATAGTAGGACTCTTCCTGAATCCACTTGGCAATTTCAAGGTAAGCCGCTAATTCATCCATACCGGGAAGCGCTGCATCCATTAAGCCCTGGATATCACTTTGATCGAGAAAAGTACCCCGCTCGGCAATTTCTTTCAGGGACGCATCATGTTGCAATTTAAACGCATGCAATGAATCTGCGGCGCTTAATTCACATACTTCCAAATTCTGGGGTAACACGACATCTGAGAGCATATTTTTCAGCGAATGCGCAGGATCGGTAGAGACCAATAAAAAAAGATGCTGAGGTTGTTCTTGTGCCAACTTTAAAGCAGTTGCACTTGCACAGGTACTTTTTCCTACGCCGCCCTTACCACCAAAGAAGACCAGTTTCAGCGACCCTTCCTGTAAAAATCCTGGATAAGTTATCGGTTTCATTTTGTTCCGTCCTCGTCATCTTCGTCGTCTTCGCCTATTAGATCATCCTTTTCATCTAATGCGTCTAATCTATCCAACAATAAAGCTTCTTTTCTTTCTACTAAACACGCCAAATTCATGACATCTTTTTCTCTTTTAACTGGCGTTTCAACAATATCTTCGCAATAATCAAACAACACCTCTTTTACTTTTTCGGTGAACTCGATTCTATCTGCGGTACGCAATGACTGGTATAAATTACCCAGCCGAATCTTTTCATCACGGTGATCACCGTTATTAGCATTTCTATCCCATATTTCATCGCGAGCTTCTCTCAGAACCGCATTCGAGGCAACATAATATTTATAAATATTAGCGACATCCCAAGAAACACGAGCCCCCCATTTCCACGCGTCCATTCAGACGCTCAAAATGTTCTCTGATCGTTTTCTGATTAGCGGCCAGTAAACTTTGTACGGCTTCAGCACGGCGAGCGATAACACCAAAACGCATCGGCAATACGGTATGGTCTTCTGTCAACGTGTGCAATACGGCCTGATGGGCGCTGGTATTGCGCCTGTCATGACGCAACCTGCTACTAAGCGTAGACTCACGACCGCTCAAACCGTTTTGATCAATAGCATAAACAGGCGCAGATTCAAGTCCTCGTATATCATACCAGCAATTCTCATTATGACAATACCAATAAAATCAAACAGATAAAATTAATATTTTTGAGGCTTGGTCTTTTTTTTCCGCAGACATCGCTGATGAGGATGGAAAAAGCAAATTTAGAGCAGGTTTATGACCGGATTTTAGCTTTCATAAAATATAAAATCTTGATCACAAGCCAATCGCATCAACGTTAGAGGCTTGTTATTGTTATAACCCTTTGATTTACTATATTTTCCCATAATGAGAATTGCTGATATCATACCGAGGCTTTAAGTCATCAGAAGCACAGAGCGCATAAAGTCAGCCATTCAGAGCATATCAAACCACCATCAAGAAACA
>CAIQND010000349.1 GCA_903873045.1 uncultured Methylococcaceae bacterium
ATTTTGGGCTATAACGCGGCGGTCATTGAAAAGCTTACGTTTGATATTGCCAATACCGTTGCCTACCGGCAAACCCTCGGTTCTGAAGCCATATTAATCACCGACAGAAAACCCGCTGGCTCAATCTCGTTGGAAGCCGGAGCCCTGGCTACAAAAGACTGGTGGACACCTATCAAAGCCTCAACGACCGGTGCATTTTCTATCAAGCATGGCCTTTCCGCCGGCAATATCGTGGGCTTTACCGCACCCCAGATGCAATTGACCGACCCCAAATATTCGGATTCAAACGGGGTGCAAATGCTGGATATGGGGATTATTTTTCAGCCATTCGGTGCTGGCGGCAATGACGAACTGCGGATTTGCAGCAAATAACATCAATCAGGCGCACTTACTTCAGGCGCGATAAAGCGCACTTACTTCAGACGCGATAAAGCGCGTCTCTACTTTAGGAAAAAATCAACATGGCATTATTATTAGGAAAAAAGAATACCCGTAAAATCAAAGTGCTCGCCGAGCAAGTGGGTGATTTTGATGCAGTCGTCCGGCATAGTTTTGATGTCGAATTTAAGATCATGCCGAATACGGATTGGATGGATGCGATACATAGCGAGATCATGGTTGCTGACATGGCGCGTGAAAACATGATGGGTGTTGAGGGTGTGACCGATGAACAGGGTAACCCGGTTGCTTATAGCGAGGAGTTAAAAGCGGCTTTGTTTAACGAAACCTGGCTGGTTAAGTATATTAACGATGCCTTTTTGGCGACTCAGGGCGGCACTAAACAGACTGAGCTGTATAAAAAGGAAAAGAGAAAAAACTAACGGAGGCCGGTTACTTTTGGTATGCCCAAGGTGACCGGCAAGATGCCGGCAATGACTTGCTGGAGGCGGATGCCTTAGCCTTTGGACTGGCCTTGCCAGAACTGCCGGAGCCAGTCGATGACTCATTGGTGTTATGGTGGGATGCCCAGCTGGCCTGGCAGATATTTGAAGACATCGCCTGCCCCTGGAAAATCGGTATGGACGGCATAGCCGGGATTGATGATGCCGCGCTGATTGCGGTGATAAAGCTACATCCCGTGCAACACACTGACCGGCTTGAGCTGTTTCGCGATGTACAGGCAGCGGCGCGTGGGGCACTAAAGCATGTCATTGAACAGCGGGAAAAAACTGCCAATAAGTAAACGGCTGAGCGCGAAGCCGCTCAGCCACGCCAGATACGATCCCAAAGGGTAGCGGCTAGTTTACCGCAAAGCAAGATAACGATTAAAGCAAAAAATAAGAGCAACATTGATGAGTGACCTGAATTTAGCGATAAGGATTAGGGCGAATGCGGACGGTAGTTTAGCGGTTATCAATGGCGTTGGCAATTCGATACAAAACACCAGCCGCCAGGCAGACCTTGCACAAGGCTCAATGGAACGGTTATCGTCATCGATCGCCAGAGTCGGCCATTATGCGGTCGGGGCCTTCGGAATCAGTTGGGCAGGCAGCAAGGTCAGCGAGCTTGTGGCGCTGGCCGACAAAATGACTTTGTTGGATACCCGCATAAAAATAGCAACCGCCAATCAGGCGGATTACGTATCTTCGTCAAAAGAGCTGGTTGCTATTAGTTTACGCACCGGCACCAGTTTTGAAGCTAACGCCACTATTTTCTCGCGAATCAATAAAGCCATGGAGCAGATGGGCGGCACCACTCGCAACACGACAGCGCTGACTGAAACCTTGGCGCAATCATTACGGATATCCGGTGCCAGTGCCAGTGAGGCGACTTCAGTTATTCGGCAAATGTCACAGGCGTTAGCCTCAGGGGTATTGCGCGGCGATGAATTTAACAGCCTGATGGAAAACTCGCCACGGTTATCGCAGGCTTTAGCTGACGGTATGCATGTCAGTATCGGTGCATTAAGGGCGATAGCTGAAGCCGGTGAATTAACCTCAAAACGCGTTATCACGGCAATACAAAGTCAATCCTCAGTCATTAACGACGAGTTTGCAAAAATCCCGCTGACCGTAGGCGCGGCTATGGAAAATATTAATACCGCCTTTGGTCAGTATATTTTGGCCGCCGATAAAGGATCGGGAGCCACTGCTGGACTGGCGGAATCGCTTAATGGCCTATCTAAAAATTTAACGCCGGTTTTGGATGGCATTGTTACCCTGGGTAAAATAGCCGTTGCTGTTTTTGTTTCACAAATGGCAGGCAGCATTGCCACCTACGTTGCAACCTATATTGCCGCCACTAGAGAGGCGATGGCTATCGGGTCAGCGCATTCCGCCGCTATCGTACAAAATACACAAGTTAACATCGCCAGGGCAGAGGCGACCATTGCTGCAACAGCGTCAGTAACGGCTTTTCGAGCCGCACAGGTCAGCCTATCAGTAGCAGAGACCGCCTCGGTAGAGTCGGCATTATTATCAGTAGACGCAGCAATTGCACGGGCGCGGGCAACGATAGCGGCAACATCAGCCACTATACAAAGCACAGCAGTTATGCGTTTAAATCGGCAGGCCACGCAGGATTTGGCAATCGCAGAGCAGGCGAGAATAGCAATCGGCGCGGAATTATATGCAGTATCAGGAAGACAAGCCCTGGCAACCGAGCGATTAACGATAGCCCAAGAAGCACAGGCAGTGGCAACCGCAGGCCTAGTTACAGCGCAGGAAGCAGCAATAGTTACATCAACAGGATTGGCGGCAAGCTTTAGACTATTACTCAATCCATTAAACCTGTTAAATATCGGCTTTGCAGCCTGGGTTGGTCAGGACATAGGCACCTGGCTAAACTCTTTTACTGTTGTTGCTAACCAGGCAAGTTATGCCGTGGGTGAGTGGGCTAAAAAGTTTGAAACATTAAGTTATTGGAGCAAATTATTTACCGCCAATATCACCGATACCAGCGCTATTGCCGCATTAACTTCCGAACATCAAAAAAACATTACGGCCATTGATGACAATATCAACGGCACTATTGCCTATCGCAATGCATTATCGACAACCAATGCAGTAACAGAAGAGGCCAAAGCCTTAGTGATGGCGGTTCGAAGCCCTCAGGAGGTCTTTAATGATCAGTTAAAAAGGACTAAGGCCTTGCTTGATTCCGGACAGATCGGCTTTGAAACCTATACCAAGGCCATGGCAAAACACCAAGGCGTTTTGGATGCCGCCCTGTCGTCGGCTGCCGTTACCGAATTTTCAAAGGCCATGGCAAAGCTTAATGATGATAAAAATAAATTAACGATGACCAGTGGGGACTATAGCCGTACTCAAGGTGAAGCATTAAAGCTCACTGGTCAGGAACTTGAGCAGTACGTTGCCCTGAAAAATCAAATAGACACGTTGACAGTCAGCAAAAAAGCGAATGAAAAGGCCAGTAGTGATGCTCAAAGTACTGCCAAAAAAGCCGCCGATGAAGCAATAAAGAATCAAGAGTCTGCCGCTAAGTCAGCCGATGATTTTATGCAAAAACTAAAGGATGCGGCATCCTTATCAAGCCTGACAGCGACACAACAACAAGACTTTGCAGCGGAACAGATAGCGCAAAAAATGCACGATGCCAACATCTCAAGCCAGCTACAGGCGGAATTTTTAACGCAGGCGCATGAACAAATTGTCGTCAATGAAGCCTTGTCAAAATCACGAAAAATTGATGAGGTCATCTTGTCCGGAATGGCGGCGCTTAAAGATAAATACGATCAATTAACGCTGTCGGCCAGTGCTTATTATGCCAAGACCTTGGAGAATCAGCATTTAAGCCCGGAACAAGCAGCGCCGTTAATACAGCAAAATAAC
>CAIQND010000350.1 GCA_903873045.1 uncultured Methylococcaceae bacterium
CAGAAGTCCCCTTAAAACAGCGCCGAAAACCGGCTAAAACATTAAAAGAGTATCAAGAAGGCAATGCCAATAGAAATGATGCTATCTTTGCAGCGTATCAATCAGGTGGCTATACAATGGATGAAATTGCTGAATATTTTGGCTGCCATTATTCAACAGTGAGTCGAGCGGTTGCAAAATACAAAACCTGACACTTTTTTGCTTTGACACTTTTTTGCTTTGCTTTTTTTCTGAAATTGCACACACCCTGTCGTTATGTTTTAATGTGTATAGATTGTTAATTCTTTACACAAGGAGAACTTAATGCGTACCAACATTATCATTGACGATTCATTAATGGCGGATGCTTTACAAGCAACAGGTGCAAAAACCAAGCGGGAAGTGGTCGAGCTGGGTTTAAAAACATTGTTGATGTTAAAGCAGCAAGAGACGATTAAAGCGTTGAAAGGGAAATTAAAATGGGTGGGCGATTTAGAACAGATGAGGCTTGATAATTGATTTTAGTTGATTCCAGTGTTTGGATTGACTATTTTAATGGTACGGAAACCTTGGCAACCAGAAAGTTAGATGATTTGTTGGGTGTGCAGCCGATCTGTACCGGCGATTTGATTCTGACAGAGGTGTTGCAAGGTTTTAGAGAAGACCGCGATTATCAAGCGGCAAAAAACGTGCTGTGTTCGTTGCCTGTTCATTCCCTATTGGGTGTTGCCGCAAGCTTACGAAGTGCGGAAAATTTTAGAACTCTGCGCAAACAGGGCGTTACCGTCCGCAAAACAATTGATGTGATGATTGCAACCTACTGTATTGAAAACGGGTTGTTGTTATTACATTCAGATAAGGATTTTCAACCTTTCCAACAGTTTTTGGGATTGCAAGTCGTGTAGTTTAAATACAACAGCTCTAACTCTGCTTGTCGGTATTAAAGGGGCAAGCCCTTTAAGAATTCATTTTATTGGTGGATAAGTAGGTGATCAAAAGTCTTTTAACAAAATAAAATACCGTCAACTTCATATAGTCTGCTTGCGGCAAGCACTTTGTCATGTTAAGAAATGTTAAAAGACTTTTGAACGATTACTTATCTTGTAAATTTGACGGCCACTGGCAAGGTCGAGATTAATGAGGATCAGCCTTGGTATTCATTGTTTTGAAGTCTAAGGGCAATAGTAAATCAACTGTCAAGCCAATTCTCTGCAGGTACTTTACAATCAGCATACGAAGTTATAGAGCCATGTAGAAGTAAAGCGACATTCGACCACCCTCACCCCAGCCCTCTCTCGGAGGGAGAGGGAGCTTTATGTTGCTTTACTTCTAAGCCACTCTATATTTCATGCGCCCTACTTAGGAGCTGAACAATAGATTTTTTTGACATCCTCCATTCCTTAGAAAACCCCTGAGGCAATTAATCGCATCAATTTATTTCATCCCTATGAACTATCAATCTTTGAGAAAGCAACTCTTCAATAACAAAAAAAATATTTTTATTTTAACAACCGCAGGACTGATGTTCGCCGCTCAATGTTATGCTGAATCCAGTCATGCTGAAGAAACGATACCCACGCTAATCTTGCATGCACAAACGTCTCTGGCAAACGGGCAGGCGCAGCAGGCCGCTGAATGGTATGAGAAAGCGGCTGCGATGGGTGAATCAGCTGAGGCCGAAATTGGTCTGGTTCGCGCTTATCTGCAATCGGGTGAATTTCGCAAGGCTAACGCATTTGGCAATTTGGTGGCCGCAGAGCATCCCGATGTCAGTGAAACAGCAGCCTTGCTCGCTTATCTTGAAGATCGAGTGGGGCAAACGACACCGGCGCTAGCCAAACTGAGCGAAGAACTAAAAAATCATCCTGATGATGTGGCTTTATTCGCTGCCCAGACGGAAATTTTGATTGACCGAATGGCACTTTCTCAGGCTGTAAAACAACTGGATGATTGGATAGGACGTAATCCGCCCCAAGGTGATATTTACCGTTTACGTGCGCGTGCGGCCTTGGCGGCCGGAAACCGCGAAGAACTGCTAAGTTGGCGCAAAAAAGCGGTTCTTGCTTATGAGTCCAAAGGCGAGTTTGAAGCGGCAAAACCATTGCGGGTCTGGCTGTCGAAGATAGAGGGTAATAAACAATCCGTAAACACAACGTCGATTCCCCTGCCTTCGACCGGAACACCGAACTTAATCGGCGCTAGCTCTGCCACTCCGACAATCACACATTGGCCTGTCCACGCCATGGAATCCTTTCCCATTAATTCCGGAAACATTGCAAAATCAGGGAACGGCTTTGTTGTCGATCAGGGTCGCCGGGTACTAACCAATGCCAGCCTGATCTCAAGTTCCAAAGGTGATGTCTGGGTACGAAACGGCTTGGGAAAAATTCGTAAAGCGCGGGTAGAGAAAAGTCTGCCTGATCAAGGCTTGGCTTTGTTGCGTCTTGAAACGCCCTATCCTAAGGAATGGAGTTTACCAAAACAAACTTTTGCAGTACCCGAAGGGGTGCGTTTTTGTTTCGTGCTGGGTTTTCCTGTGACTGATGAACTGGAAAAAAGCTATCCGATACTCGCACCTGGTGTAGTGGTTCGGGCAGATACCGGTTACGGTGGCTTAATGCAGGTCACCAGCTCTTTGGGGTCTGATAATAGCGGCAGCCCGGTATTTGATGGTTCGGGAAAATTTATCGGCCTGACGCTCGGCAAACAGGAACCGCTGAAAGGCATACTGGACAGAGATGCCTTGTTGGGTAAAGGTACCTTCGCGGTTCGCGCCAATGACTTACAAAAGCTATTGCCAGGCTCTGTCCGCACCGGAAAAAAAATGGCTAAGACCAAAGCGGCTAAGGGATCTCCGTCAGTTGAAGAGTTATACGAAAAGTTGCTTCCAGTGGTAGTCACGATAGTTGTGCCAAACTAAGCAGGCATAAAAAAGCCGCGTCCAAGGGCGCGGCTTTCTGTCATCTATTGCTAATCGACGTTTATTGCAATTTGTTTACACGTGGTTTGTGTAGATTAGTTGCCAATGGGTCATAAGGAGCATTAGGTGCCTTGAACTGGGCAAGATAAGCCGCAGTGGCATCAATATCCTGAGCACCGCCTATACGATTGGTTCCAAAGTTAAACACTGAGAAGTTATCTCCGCCGGTAGCCATAAAGCTATTAACGGTTACCCGGTAAGCTTTGCCTGGATTAACGACTATGCCGGCACTAACGATTTGATCAGTATTCAAAATTGTGCCACTGCTGTCATAGGTAGTAAAGATTACGTCCTTAACTTTGGCACAGTTTGCACCGGCCTCGCTCCACGAGAAGTAGAAGCCGTTGGAAGGCTGCATGACCCGGGTGGCAATTTGGTTATTAACACCGCTAGAAGTTACGCAACTACTTCCTGGAAACTGCATTTCCAAAACATCTTTAAGTTGCTGGGCAGTAAGCGTCATAGTCACCATGTTGTTACCGAACGGTTGCACAGTAAAGGCATCGCCATAGGTCAGGTCGTAAGGATAAGTTGCGGCCTTATTGACATAATCCGCACGCACACCACCATTGTTGGTGAAGGCGATTTGAGCGCCGCCAAAAGCAGTCGGTGACGTAGCCGCCAACATGGAATCAGCAATCAGATCGCCGGCCGGTTTCTCACCGGTAGTTCCGGTCGCAGGGCTCACTGCCGGCATTTCAGCGTTAGCTATTTTGCCAGTGATGGTCGCAACCACTTGATTGGCAACCGGCGAGATGTTGGTGTTATAGGCATCGACTATGCTCTTGATAGTTGCATCGGGCGTAATGGCAACGTTAGTGCGATCCACTACCGTATTATGATAAATCGCATTAGTCACATCACCGGAAACATTATCAATGCTAAGGTCGATATTGGTCAAAACCCGGCCATAATTGCCCGCTTGAGTGACGGGAATACTTCTGCCAACACTATTTGGCAACATACAGGTATAACCGGTATGCGTGTGGCCTGAAACCACTACGTCAACCGCATTATCCAAACCTTTGATAATGTCACGCAACGGTTGCATGGCTGTTGAATCAGCCGCGCCACCCGAAACCAGTGAACAATCATTAATGTAGTTTGGGCCGGTAGATCCTTGGAAACCACCTTGATGTACCAACACCACAATAGATTCAACACCACGAGCACGCAAAGCAGGTATCAAGGCATTGACGGTTTGTATTTCACCTTTAAAATTTAATCCTGCCACACCGCTAGGTGTAACAATAGTCGGTGTGTCTTTCAGGGTCATACCAATAAAACCAACGCGAACGCTACCTCCGGTTGATGTCTTGAAACTCTTGATTGCATAAGCAGGGAACAGCGTTTTTCCAGAGAGACTGTCAACCACGTTGGCGGACAAATACTTGTATTTAGCACCTTCAAAAGGATAAGGAACCGGGACTGGAGTACCCACGCTCGCCGCACCCATACAAGTATCTTGACCTACAACGCCACCCGGGTAACAGCCGCCGTTTTGTTTACGCAAAATTTCGGTTTTGCCATAATCAAATTCGTGATTACCTACTGCGTTGAATTCCAAGCCCAAGCGGTTCAGAACCTCAACAGAACCTTCATCATGAAAAGCGCCAGAAATCAACGGACTGGCTCCAGTCAAGTCACCGGCTGAAACGACGGCATTGTTAGGATAGCCTGATTTTAAGCTATTGACATAACCCGCTAAATAATCGACTCCACCTGAAGCCTTGCTAACAAGAGCGGTTCCTGAGCCACCGGGCTGAATGCTAAAGTTACCCGGTGATTGCAGGTTGCCGTGAAAATCATTGAAAGAGATAAGCCGCACTGTGGTGGTTGCTGCACAGGCAGCACCAATAGAAGCGACTGCCAAGGCGCAACCTAGCGCAATAGAATTTAATTTCATGTCAGTTTTCCTGTTAATTATTTGTTATCACGACGACGTGAGAAAAATCCTATCAAGCCGCTGCCAGCCAGAAACAGACCCAATGCAGCAGGAACCGGTACAGCCGTCAAACTGACAGCGCCAACTGTTGCATTGAAAGGGATAGAAGAGCTATCGTGTGCAGAAAGTGAAAGCAAGCCGGTAATGTCATAAGAACCTGCCCCCAGATGAAATACTGCGCTGCTGTAATTGGAACTGGCCAAAGCGGCATCGAAATTCATTACGACTGAAGCGGGGTAAGTGTTGACGGGAACAGAAGTAAAACCTAATGCAGTTCCATTGTTAAACACCTGAAATTGATCGCCTGCGAATCCGCCGTCAACTACAGTCAAGTCAGCTGCACCTGACAAAGTGAAAATAAAATGAAGGGCACTTCCGTCAGTGTCTATCCATTCTAAGCCACCCGAACCAGCGTAAGTATTATCGACATCAAAAGTATTCCATTGACTGTCAGCGGCCAAATTCACATTAGATGCCTCTGCCTGCATTGAAAAAACCGATGCCAATGCGACGGCTAATAAAGTTTTCTTAATCATAGTTTTCATCGTTATTAATCTGCTCAAAGAATTATTAGTTAATTGGCGCGTTAAATACGGAGAAACCCAACCCGTAAGCAAGCGCATAAAACTACCAAGTCCGGCTTATTAAAACCCAAAACCGGACATATCATTTATACCAAATAGATATGAAAAAATAATGACAGTTTGATTAAGAATAGATGACGATAATTGAGCTGGTTTTATTAGCGAAAAAAGCCTATCAAGGCGGGACACTTTTGACTATGATCAAACCTCACAACAAAACATGATTTTTCTGTTGCTCTACTAGCAAGGTGAACGGTATCTTCAGGCAAAAAAAAGGCTGGATCACTCCAGCCTTTTTTTGATTTTGTTAAAGCTTAGTTTAACAAGCCTTGCAACAAGCCATTTAACTTATGTACAAAGGCAGCTGGATCATCCAGCTGTCCGCCTTCGCTCAAAATTGCCTGATCAAACAGAATGTGGGTCAAATCAGCAAAACGGGTATCATCCTGTTCCGCTTTCATACGCACAACCAGCGGATGAGTCGGGTTGATTTCAAAAACAGGTTTTCTGCCCATTCCCATACCCATTGATTGACCGGCATCTTTCATGATTCTTTCCATGTTAAGACTCATGCCATAAACATCAGCGACCAAACAGGCGGGGGATTCGGTTAAACGATGACTCAAGCGTACTTCACTGACTTTATCGGCCAACACGTCTTTAATCTGCTTAAGAACCGCTTCAAAGTCTTTATTAACTTCTTCCAGGGCGGCTTTATCTTCTTCGGCATCCAGAGTGCCTAAATCCAGGTCACCTTTGGCAACAGACTGTAAATGCTTGCCTTCAAACTCATCCAGATTAGACACCAACCATTCATCAATACGGTCAGATAACAAGATAACTTCAATGCCTTTCTTTCGGAAAATTTCCAGGTGCGGGCTGTTTTTTGCCGCAGAAAAACTGTCTGCCGTTACATAATAAATATGCTCCTGACCTTCTTTCATCCGACTCACATAATCTTCCAGCGCCACATCCTGTTTGTCGGTATCCGCATGGGTGGATGCAAAACGCAACAATTTAGCGACGCGGGCTTTATTGGCATGGTCTTCAATCGGGCCTTCTTTAATGACTGCGCCAAACTGAGCCCAGAATGTTGCATATTTTTCCGGTTCATTTTTGGCCAGATTTTCCAACATACCCAGCACTTTTTTAACCGCACCCGATTTAATGGCGGTGATTTGTTTACTTTGCTGAAGAATCTCTCTGGATACGTTTAACGGCAGTGAATTAGCATCAATAACGCCCCTGATAAAACGCAAATAACGCGGCATTAACTGCTCGGCATCATCGGTAATAAAGACTTTACGAATGTACAGTTTTACGCCATGTTTGGCATCCCTGTCCCACAAATCAAACGGTGCCCGTGATGGCACATAAAGCAATAAAGCATATTCGTTGGTGCCTTCAACCCGGCTGTGTACATGAGTCAATGGATCTTGAAAATCATGGCCTACATGCTTGTAGAATTGATTGTAATCTTCATCTGAAATATCTTGACGGGCTTTGGTCCATAACGCGGAAGCACTGTTAATGGTTTCTTCTTCAATTTGTGCAACCGGCTTGGCTTCTTTGGGCTCTTCGCCTTCTTCTACATCCATGTCCATCTCCGGCATCACTTCTTTATCCATAACGATAGGTAAAGAAATATGATCAGAGAATTTTCTGACGATAGAACGGATACGATAACCGTCCAAGAATTCGCTTTCAGCTTCTTTCAAATGCAAAACGATTTCTGTACCACGTTGTGCTTTTTCTACGGCTTCTATGGTGTAATCGCCCTCACCTGCTGACTCCCAACGGGTAGCTTCGCTTTTATCAGCGCCGGCTTTACGTGTGGTCAGGGTGACTTTATCAGCAACAATAAATGCCGAATAAAAACCGACGCCAAATTGACCGATTAATTCGCTGTCTTTAGCTTGTTCACCCGTCAAGGCTTCAAAAAATTGTTTGGTACCTGATTTTGCAATCGTACCAATGTGCTCCTGAACTTCCGCACGGGTCATACCAATACCATTATCGATAATCGTAATGGTACGTTTTTCTTTATCAAATTCCAGACGAATTTTTAATTCAGCATCACCTTCATACAAGCCGTCATTTGACAGCGCTTCAAAACGCAATTTATCGGCCGCATCGGAGGCATTGGAAATCAACTCGCGCAAGAAAATTTCCTTGTTGCTGTACAAGGAGTGAATCATCAAATGCAACAGGTGTTTTACTTCAGTTTCAAAGCCCAGGGTTTCTTTTTTTGTTTCAACAGTCACGGTATTGTTCCTAAATGGTTAATGTGATTGCTAAATATGTGGGGACATAAGATTTTTTTTCAAGGCTGATGGACTTTATTCACCACGAAGAAAACAAATAACCTGGTATTCTGAACCACCCCATAAATCCTGGTTTCGATCATAGAACACGGATGACACTGATTATACGGATTTTAACCGGTTTTATTTTTAGTCGAAAATTAAGCCGTTCGTGGCAATCCTGTCGGCGACCCACTGTAGCCAGTATAAAATATTGGAGTTAGACCTGACAGGTTTATAAAACCTGTCAGGTCCGTCCCGTGTTAAGTTGGTAGCCCCAAAAAAGCTCGTCAGCCTGTTGTTCGTAACCCATTGAAAAATTTGGGTGTCCCGGCTTAGTGGGTAGCCCGAAAATTTAACTCACACTGATACCATCCAGTATCCAATGCCGTTAAGTTAAGTGCCTCTTGGCAAGATAAACCGTTGGCTGAGCGAAGCCGAAGCCAGCGAAATCACTTCAACTCCGCCCAGCGAAAGGCTTAACTTAACGAGATTGGGATCGTATCTGGGGTGATGAAAATATAAAATATATTTAAATCAATTAGTTGTGTGTAAGCAACCCCCAAGATCAAAAAACTAACATATTGATTTTTATACAAATTATTTTCATGTATTAAAAACATCTTGTTTACCTGTGTTTTAAGCATGTTTTATGCCAAAAAAATAGTGTTCTTGTGTTTTTTTTCAAGCTTTTGATATGTAAATAAAAAACAATCAATACATGGATTAAAAGCGGGGTCATTTTTATAAAATATATTTTCACCACCCCAGATCGTATCCGTTAATACGACGCTTCAACAACCGGAATTTTGCCGATTTTATTCTGCCAGATTTTTGGCGCTATTTGATGGATGGAGATGCCTTGAGTATCCACAGCGACGGTAACGGGCATATCTTCAACAACAAATTCATGAATAGCTTCCATACCAAGGTCAGCAAACGCGACAATACGTGACTTGCGTATGGCTTTTGATACCAAATAAGCAGCGCCACCCACCGCCATGAGATAAACGGCCTGATGTTTTTTGATAGCGTCAATCGCTTCCTGTCCACGCTCGGATTTTCCAATCATACCCAGTAAGCCCGTTTTAGCCAGCATGGTTTCAGTAAATTTATCCATACGTGTAGCGGTGGTAGGCCCGGCTGGGCCGACGACTTCATCACGCACCGGATCAACAGGGCCTACGTAATAAATAAACTTGTTTTTAAAGTCAACGCTTTCGGGCAAAGGCTCACCGCGTTCCAGCAAGTCAACCATACGCTTATGCGCCGCATCCCTACCCGTCAACATCGTACCACTGAGTAACAAGGTTTCGCCCGGTTTCCAGGTCGCGACTTCGGCAGACGTTACTGTATCCAAATTAACCCGGCGAGCCGTAGCACCCGCGTCCCATGTGATGGTTGGCCAGTCTTCCAGACGTGGCGGGGTAAACTCGGCAGGGCCGGAGCCGTCCAGTACAAAATGCGCATGGCGGGTTGCTGCACAATTAGGAATAATGGCAACCGGTTTATTGGCTGCGTGCGTTGGATAATCATTAATTTTAATATCCAGAACGGTCGTCAATCCACCCAAACCCTGCGCACCAATACCCAGCGCATTAACTTTATCATAAAGTTCAAGGCGTAATTCTTCCAATGCGTTATTGGCACCACGGGCAATGAGTTCTTGAATATCAATAGATTCCATACAAGCTTGTTTGGCAAGAAGCATGGCTTTTTCTGCGGTGCCGCCGATACCTATGCCCAATATGCCGGGAGGACACCAGCCCGCACCCATCGTCGGTACGGTTTTTAGCACCCAGTCAACAATGCTGTCCGAAGGGTTGAGCATGGCAAACTTGGCTTTAGCCTCGGAACCGCCGCCCTTGGCCGCTATAGTCACGTCAACCGTATTACCCGTTACCAGTTCAGTATGTACAACGGCTGGCGTGTTGTCTCCCGTATTGATGCGTTTTCCGGCCGGATCTTTCAGTATTGACGCACGCAAAATATTATCAGGATAACTATAAGCGCGACGAACACCTTCGTTGACCATCTCGGCAACACTAATGTCGGCAGCCCACTGCACATCCATGCCAATTTTTAAGAAAACAGTGACTATCCCGGTATCCTGACATAACGGCCGGTGCCCCTCGGCGCACATTCTTGAATTGATTAATATTTGCGCCATGGCATCCTTGGCCGCAGGACTTTGTTCTTTTTGATAGGCCGCATGTAAAGCCTGGATAAAATCCAGCGGATGATAGTAGGAAATAAATTGCAGTGAATCAGCGATACTTTGGATAAAGTCGTCTTGGCGAATAAGGGTCATTGAATTTTTCCTGTGTGC
>CAIQND010000351.1 GCA_903873045.1 uncultured Methylococcaceae bacterium
AGCAATGACGTGATGTCCCCTGTTTTTTAAAAGGACGGCCGCGCTGTAGCCGATGCCGGAAGAGCAGCCGGTTCTTAAGAGGGTTTTTGATGAATTCATGTCGGTCATTACTTCGGTAGCTCTGGTTCTTTAAAATAAAATGATTTTCCACTGCTGCAATTGATTACAAACAGCAGCGCATCTTGAGTGCTTTTACTCTCCAATTCTACCGATTCAACACGGATGCACTGACCCGAAGCCAGCGCTTTCTCTGCGCCTTGTCTTCTTAGTTGTTCAATGTCCGCTAATCGGGTTTGATAGGGCTTGACCCAATCCGGCAGTTTTTCAGGGACGTAAGGAGGAATCGCGTAAGGTGAAAATTTGTCAGGGTTGTTTTTGATAAGAAACTGATTTTTTGCACTTTCAATCATAGCTTCCTTGTTTATGTTGGCCTGTTTTTTTTGTAATTGTTCTTGTTCAAGCTTTTGTTTTTCGAGTGCAGCCTGTTGTTCTTTTTGCACTAAATCTGACGGGTTATTGGTGCCGTCAGTCGGGGTAGACGTGCCTGTTTTTATATTAAGCTTAACATTTCCGTGTTCTGTTTCACAAGGACTTGAGCGATACCCGGTTTTGCCCTTGGCATCCGTACATTTATAAATATCGGCAGAGGCTAGGGCAGAAAAAAGGCTGCCCAGAATAAGCAATGTTAATCTCATTTGTTTTCCCTCAATTATGCTTTGTAAAAGCCTTATGCCAAAAAAATATTATAAGTGATTTAATAGCGTAAGGGCATTTATCAATTATCTTCCCTGTAACGCTGACTCACCAACAAAAATAGCACTGCGGTAAGCAACATTAATCCGGTAAAAAACCAGAAATAATCGGCACCGGCAAGTTTACTGGTGCCGTCGTCGTTGTGAATAAAAAAATTAACGGCGCTGGTAAAAAGATTGCCTATCGCTACTGACAAAAAATAAAACGCCATTACAAAGGACTTCATGGTTTTAGGTGCCTGGGTGTAAGAAAATTCAAGGCAGGTAACGGAAACCATAACCTCGGCAGAGGTTAACAAAACATAAGCCAGTAACTGCAAGGAGATGTGCGGGGTTAAGCCCGAATCCAGTTGCATTTGTATGACACTGGATAGGGCAAAAGCAATAGCAGTTATAAATAAACCGATGGTCATTTTTCTTAAGGCCGTTAACACAAAAAAACGGTTTAAAAACGGATAAACAAGGTACGAAAACAACGGCACCAGCAACATGATCAGCAGGGGATTGGCGGCCTGAATTTGTGAGGGCAGTAGCTCAAAACCAAAGACAGTGCGATCCATTTTTTGCGCCTGCATAATCCAGGATGAGCCGGTTTGGTCAAACAAGGCCCAGAATACGGCAATAAAGGCATAAATAGAGGCCAGCTTACCCAGGCTTTTTAGGCCGACCTGACTGAACATTTCTTTAATAAAGTTGATGCCGGCAGGTTGAATATGCACAAAGCGATACCGTCCTGACCAAAAAGTAACGGTTGCCATCAGCATTAACAAACCGGGAACCGCAAAAGCGACCGCAGAACCATAGTGATCCAGTAACCAGGGAATAATCAACATGGCGGTAAAAGCACCAAAATTGATAGCAAAATAAAACCAGCTAAACACTTTGGTCATTAAATGCCGATTGGCAATGCCAAACTGGTCGCCAATGTGCGCTGAAACACACGGTTTTATACCGCCTGCACCCAGAGCAATCAGGCCTTGCCCAATTAACAAGCCCATGCGGGTGTTGTCAATTGCCAAGGCAAAATGACCCAGGCAATAAATCAGCGATAAAAACATAATAGTTTGATATTTTCCCAACAGACCATCAGCCAATAACGCACCAAACAACGGCATAAAATACACCGTTGATACAAACAAATGAAAATAGCCTTGCGCTTCATTTTCTGACATAACATCCAGTTGACCGGATGAATTTATCAGGTATTGCGTCATAAAAACCACTAATATGGCCCTCATGCCATAATAGCTAAAGCGTTCGGCTGCTTCATTGCCTACAATATAAGGTATGCCGGCGGGCAACGTGTTTGACGAATCTGGCTGCGTTTTATAAAGAGGCATTTTGTTGGTTTTGAAATGGTTAACGATTACAGTTATTATGACACAGCTTATTGGTAGCGATTGGTTCAGGCGTGTGTTCGGTTTTATTTATCCGTCCCGGCTTAAATTGATAACCAATTAATAACAAGTCACGGCTCATATCCGGTTAGAATAGCGA
>CAIQND010000352.1 GCA_903873045.1 uncultured Methylococcaceae bacterium
CCAAGCGACCACCAAGCCGCCAAAACTAACCGACTCTTTTAATTGCGCACAACGTCCCCACCGTGTTTCCGTAGCGCTTTTTGGCAGGTTAACCTTCGGCAGTTCATCAGGCACCAGCAACCAACCGTGATCCGTAACCACCCTAATGCACCGCCAACCGGCAGACTCAAGCTCAACTATACGTTCAACAATTTCATCTAATAACGGCTCAATACGGTGCGCCAGTTTAAGTTGTTTGGCATGGCCTTCTTTATCAATATCGCCACATTCAGTCCACGCTCTTCCGGCAGGATCACCCGTTTCATCACTGGCAATATACTGCCAGCCTTCAGCCTGAAGCAGCTTTTTTAGGTAATATTGTGAATAGGCTTTGTCTTCACTCTTCAATCCAGGTTGAAAGTCCACATCGGTTGTACGCCCTGTAATTAGTTGATAAATCGGCGTAACAGCGGCCTTGGCCGTTGAAGTGACGGTAGGCAGAGCCGACCAGTTGGCACTTAACTCAATCTCAAAATGGCGTGCCTTTAGTTTATCAACGAGCGTATGGGCAATATCAAAACGTAAACCATCAATAAAAAAAACGCATTCTCCGGCAACGGAGTATTCAGCAACCGCTTCATTGATTTCATGAGTCTCTGGATAGCCCTTGGTAGCGATTAAGTTCTGAAATTGCTGATTGACCTGTATTAACCACGGCGTATAAATAACACTCAGTACCGCCTTAACCACTTCCTGCTGTTGAGTGATACTGACACTTTTAAGCGCATCCAAACAGGCTTGGTCAATTCGCCAATAACCGGCTTGGTAACGCTCTCCCATCTCTTGGGGGGTAAGGCCCATACGCATCAAGCTAAGCCAAAATACTGTTGATTTAAGTCATTTACATTTTAATGTCTAAAAATAAGACTATAATTTTCAATGTGTTGAATTCATGTGTTTTTTGATAACTACATGAATTTGATAGTAATAGGGCTTAGCTTGATGCGTATGGGGTAAGGCCGCCTGGAATTGTTGCCGACAAATCCGCAATAATCGCCAAATGCTCTAAAGCAGTCACCAACGGCGCATAGCCCATCTTTCCCCAGACCCAAGAACGACGCTCGGCATGATTTTTTTCAAGCGTTAAAACAGCCTGCCTGGCTTCTACGGGTGCTAGCTCACTCAACTTCAATAAGCTGTTTTCCAAGGCCTTTTCTGCATTAAGGGTATATTGCAAATAGGTTGATTGATCAACAAACAAATCATGATGCATCCTGACTTTTGCAAGTAACGCGGGCAGTTTTGGGTATAGATGAAAGGTTTCAATAAAACGTTGCCAAACTACAGTCCACGCCTCTTTATTTAGACACAACGCTTCAGCAGCGCCTAAGTCACCGTCTTTTTCAGGATTAAAACTGAATTCTTTGGTGCATAACGCAACAAAGGCATCCCAACGTTTACCTTCCCATAAGTCCTGAATACTTTGCGAATCATTCATCCAGATTAATAAATCTTTATCGGGCGCAGACATTAGCATCTGATTAAAATCATTTGACTCCAAATGAGAACCCGTTAACTGTTCCACTTTTTTATCAAACAATAAGGCATCTAACACCCGTAACAGAGCCTTCTGTGTATTCTCATCCTTGGCAACGTCTAAACCTAAACCGCCCGATTTCGATGTTAAAAAGGCATTAACACTCCAATCCCTGCCATTAGACTGACTCCAAAAAACACCTCGGTATTGGAGTTCAGCCAAGCCTTGCAACCAAACCGGACAAGACTCAATCGCACGCAAATCAGCGCGACTTACGCCAGGTAAATAGATAACAGGAATCACGGCTTCAGGAAGCGGTACCTCAGGTAACGTCCGAGCAATCACACACTTAATCCATATCACCGGCCCTGTCATTTTGCCTGGCGCATAAGTGCCTAAAACAAGCAATTCCGGTAGCAGCACTTGTATTTTATTAATGACAGCTTCCCACTGCCTATCCTTATCCGTCCACAACACAGCAACAGGTGCAATTTGGGTATTGGAATTATATTTTTTAGCTTCTTTAATGGCGTTAACCAGGCTGTCAATCACAAGCATTTAAAGTCCTTAAGATATTTTGAACCACGAATAAACACAAATGAACTCGAATAAAAATCTTTTAATGTGGGTATCAATTCGTGTACATTTGTGGTTACTGCTTTTTAACATGTGTATTATTTTAACCACGAATAAACACCAATGAACTCGAATAAAGGGCTTTTAATATGGGTATCAATTCGTGTACATTTGTAGTTACTGCTTTTCTAACCTGTGTATTATTTTAACCACGAATAAACACCAATGAACTCGAATAAAGGGCTTTTAATATGGGTATCAATTCGTGTACATTTGTGGTTACTGCTTTTTAACATGTGTATTATTTTAACCACGAATAAACACCAATGAACTCGAATAAAGGGCTTTTAATATGGGTGTCAATTCGTGGTTCCAGATTTAATCAGCATTTTATGCAGATACTTTTCTGAATAAAGTGGTTTTCAAATAATCATCCGTTAACTCAAATACCGGCTCACTGTGATTAAACTTTTTCATTAAGGGAATTATTTTGGTTCGCACCCCCATCCCACGCTCATCAACATAAGCATAATCGCGTAAAATATTCATAATTAATTGATTTCGTCGCAAGCGTTGACCAGCATTCATTTTTTCAATAGTCATGGAGTTTTGCATCTTACCAGGGCTTATAATTTCCAGTCTATCGGCATAAACCGATAATTCAATATCAACAGAAATCGTCCAGTCTCTATGTACCAAGGCATTAATCACGACCTCTCTTAGCGCCTCCCAAGGATAATGCCATTGCCGTTCTCGATGCATGTTTTCATCAATATACTTAGACTCTTCAGAAATAAAAGGACTGATTACCTCGCTGATTTTCTCGATAACCCCTTCTTGATCAAGTACCTTTTGACCTTCAGGATTAATTATCCATCGCCCCACTAAAGGGGCATCCAAAATAACGTCCAGTTTAGCCTGATACTCTTTATCGGTACCAGCAAACACTATCACACGAAGTCCAGCCTGCCTTAAATAGCGGCGTGGGTTATTGGCAAAGCAAACCAGGCCGGCTACTGAACAAACGTTATTGCCTAAACCATCTGAGGCCATTAAGCCCAAGCCTAACAAACGCTTTTCCCATTCCTCATCAGTGGTAGGTATATCAGGATCCTTAATAATTTCAGCCAAATAAAAATTAAGGCGTTGCCTGTCCAAATGCTGCATACGGGTGCCCGCAACCGGCAAC
>CAIQND010000353.1 GCA_903873045.1 uncultured Methylococcaceae bacterium
AAAAGGCCTTCCACTGCATAACCTGTTGACCCGATTTGATCGTCAGGCCGGCTATCCCTTTGCCTGGTTTTTTTATATGGTTAAAGGCAAACTGGTTTCTCCGAACAGCGGTGTCGCGGTTTTTAAGGATATTAGCGGAGACTTTTCTTATTTACCGGAACGTGATGTCGCCGTACTTAAAGACTGGGTCAACACGCCTTATAACGTGTAGCAAGTATTCAAGCCCCCTCGCTATGCTCTCCCCCTTTGAAAAAGGGGGACTGAGGGGGATTTATTTAAAAAATCTCCCCTACCCCATTTTTCAAAGAGGGGGACTGAATAATTACACAACACAAGCATTTTTATTAACCGCTTTGTAACGCAAAGCACCTTTTTAAACAACAGGAGTAAACACCATGTCAATTGCACAAATAAAAGCTTTCTCTGAACACGCTAAAACAGATTCCGGCTTAAAGGAAAAACTGTTGGCCGTACAAAAAATCAGGGAACTGATTGCATTAGGCAAAGAATATGATTTTGAACTGGATGAAGTCGAGCTTTATCCACCCAACGAACCGCAATTTGTTGAAGAGCAACTTTCTGAAAGAATGGCCAAGGCATTACTGAGAGTTTAGGTCTTTGTAGGTTGCGGTAATGTAACTACAGACCACGAAGACACGAAGTTCACGAAGAAAAACCAAAGAAAAATCTTCGTGTTCTTTGTGTCTTCGTGGTGAAATGTCTTAAGTTGATGTCTATGTGGTTACGCTATCGCTAACCCGACCTAGACTTTTGATGTGATAATAAAAGACCTGACCCGATTTTTCCGATTTTTCCTTGTTTATTTTTGTGCATCGCGTTGAAGGTTTAGAACCTGGTTTATATGCGTTGCCAAGAGATCTTGATGCCCTGGCAAAATTACAAGCCGCAACCCTGGCAGATTTAGATTGGCAAAAAGTAACAGATCAAATGCCGCTTTATCATCTGTATTCCGGGGACTTTAGGCTAACCGCCAAAAACCTTTCCTGTCATCAACCTATTGCCAGCGACAGTGTTTTAGTCTGGGCATGGTCGCAGAATTCAGCGAAACCACACCGTGGCAATACTACCGTTTATTCTGGGAATGCGGCTTGATAGGGCAAGTGCTCTATCTGAAAGCAGAAGCCTCAGGCGCTCGCGGCACCGGAATTGGCTGTTACTTTGATGATAACGTGCATGAACTTTTAAGCTTTAAAGACCAACAATTTCAAAGCCTGTATCATTTTACGATAGGCAAACCGCTGGAAGATAATCGACTGGAAACCTTGCCGGCTTATGGGCATTTACACGACACAACACTGTAAACAATTATTGAAACAGGCTTATAGTGAGTCCTAAAATCAAATACATAATGTAGTGGAATTTGGAAAAGGGTAAGCGATGCATATCGTGACTAGTGTAAAATGACAGCTTCCGTTCCGCGTGAGTACGAAAAGCATGATGCCGAACCCTGTTAGACTGTTTCATATCACGGCTATTGATAACTTGAGGGCTATTTGTCAGCATGGCGCACTGATCAGTAAAAATGCAGGTGCCATTCAAAGGATAAATTATCAGAATATTGCTCATTCAAGCGCACAAAACGTTCGTGCCGGAAAGCCAGTGCCTAATCCGCCCGGTGGAAGTATTCATGATTATATACCGTTTTATTTTGCTCCACGGTCACCTATGTTATCAGCGATACATAATGGCAATGTAATGGGGTGTTCTTTGAAACAAGATGACATTTTGCATTTGGAAACTACAGTAGAACGCGTCACAGCAAATAACTCAGAATTTGTATTTTATGATCGTAATGCTACAAAATCTTACAGTGTGGCCTTTACTGATTTGTCCAAGTTAGTGACTGAAATTGCTTGGGACTTAATCACTGAAGCACCACAGTTAGATGGGTTTTGTAAGTATTTTCATGACCGTCATACGCCGGAAAAATACATCGATCGCATGGAATGCAGACAGGCGGAATTTTTGTTAAAGAATGCTGTTCATTTATCAGTGATGACATGTATTGGCGTAATTAATGAATCTAAAGCCGAAATCGTACGTAAGATATTGACAGAAACTGGCGTAAACTTGCCGGTAGCAGTAAAAACCAACTGGTATTTTTTAGGACAATAACAATGAGCATTATCACAGTGCAGGGTGACCTGCTTAAGCAACATGACGTGGACGCCATTGTGAACACTGTTAATTGTGTGGGTGTCATGGGTAAAGGCATCGCTTTGCAATTCAAGAAAAAATGGCCTGCGAATTTCAAAGCCTATGCGGATGCTTGTAAAGTCGGTCAAGTTAAAACCGGCTATATGTTTATTTATCACGCTGGCGCATTAGCTACACCAAAATATATCATTAATTTCCCAACTAAAGATCACTGGCGAGGAAAATCGCATATTGAATTTATTCAGGATGGACTCGTTGATCTAGTTGAGCAGATAAAAGCACTCAGGATAAGTTCTATTGCCATCCCGCCTTTGGGCTGTGGTAATGGCGGTTTAGATTGGCAGCAAGTGAAACCGCTACTCGAACAAGCATTTATCTCTATCCCTGAAGTGGAAGTACGTTTGTTTGAACCATCCGGTACACCTTCGGCAATCGATATGGCAGTCAATTCCCCACGTCCCAAAATGACTCCTGGCAGAGCTGCCATTCTTAAGGTTTTAGATACTTATCGAGAGTTGAATTACGGGTTATCTAAAATCGAAGTACAGAAACTTGCTTATTTTTTACAAGAAGCGGGTGAAAACTTGCGCCTACAATTTGTAAAACATCAATATGGGCCCTACGCGGATGCACTTCGCCATGCACTGGATAAGATGGATGGGCATTTTATTCGTGGTCAGGGTGATGGTGTGGTGGAATCTGAAATAGCACCCGACCAGAATGCTCTTGCGGAAGCAGAGTTGTTTATTCAGCAAACGCAAAGACAAGATTTGTTTCAGCACATATCAAAAGTTGCCGCTCTAATTGAGGGTTTTCAATCCCCCTATGGCATGGAGCTACTTTCTACCGTACATTGGGTAGCAACACGTGAACAAGCGGACAATCCAGTGAAAGCTATTGCGGCGATACAAGAATGGAATAAACGTAAACAACACTTAATGAAGCCCGCACATATTGAAGTGGCTTGGCATCACTTGGTTGATCAGGGATGGATTCAAGCAAGCGGGCAATAATCCACACAACTTCAATATGGCTGTGCAATTGGATTGGCCTCTTGGTATGCCGTTAGCGATCTACATTGAAGGCGGTATTTGGGAAGTCAGACACAGCTTGATAATCGGATAGCACGAGTTCTGTTTGTAATCGTCAACAAAGCAATGATTCTGCTGCATGGCTTTATCAAGAAAGATCAGAAAACACCGAAGCCAGAACTCGATTTGGCAAAACAAAGACTGAAGACCTTGCGGGGAAAAAGATGAATAATCAAGACAAAGAAAACCTTCATATTGGTAGCAGCTTTGACGATTTTCTTAGCGAAGAAGCGATTCTCGAAGAAGTAACTGCCGTTGCAACAAAGCGTGTCATGGCCTGGCAAATTTCAGAAGGTATGTCTTCGCTGTTGATAACTGATAAAACCCGCCTATTTGCTTGATGTTTATTTGTTACCACTTAAAAAAACGGCAAAACGGCTTAAGCTTTCTTGTTTATACCTTAGAAAATTAGGCTGATTGCTTAAGGTATCTGGTTAACTTTAAGCAATTAGCAGAATTCCTTAAGGTATAGATACCTTCGTTGATTTAGCGACATAGACCTCCAGTCAATCAAGACTGACTCTTAGCTCGTGTATTTGTTATGTCGTTTAATTAATTACGGCCTCTATATCTGGTTAACTCCTTAAGCAATTAGTACAATTCCTTAAGGTACCTGGTTAACTCCTTAAGCAATTAGCACAATTCCTTGAGGAATCTTGTTAATACCTCAAGCAATTAGCATAATTTCTTAAGGAATCTTGTTAATACCTCAAGCAATTAGCATAATTTCTTAAGGAATCTTGTTAATACCTCAAGCAATTAGCATAATTACTCGAGGTATTTTGTTAATACCTTAAGCAATTAGCATAATTCCTTAAGGTATCTGGTTAACTCCTTAAGCAATTAGCATAATTCCTTAAGGTATTTGGTTAATTCCTTAAGCAATTAGCACAATTGCTTAAGGTGTTTTGTTAAGTCCTCAAGAAATCTTCATAAAAAACCCAGCGTTTTTGCCCTACACACAAGCTATCAAACTCAGACTTTCCGCTAAAAAAATACTTTTTTATGTATTTCTTAGGCCGCTTTACGCTATTTAGGTGCTATGTGAAGCGTAGCAGGTCAATAATAAAAATATCGATAAACACAAATCTTATCAGTCGCTAAAAACGTCCAAGCCGTCATCCCGGCATGGACTGCCGGGATCCAGTTGCCATGGATGGCACTCGCAATACATCCACGCACTAATTTATTGTGTTACCCACTATTTTTTTAAAAATCAAATTGCTTTATCAATTTATTGGTAATCATTCACACCCCACTCCCACAAGCAGGCAACTGATGCACAGAAAGCCCCGCTCGTCTGCTGGCAATCACCTCTGCCAAGTAACGCCAAGGTGAGCATTGGCGTATCCGACACGTCTCAATGACGCTGGCAAGAAT
>CAIQND010000354.1 GCA_903873045.1 uncultured Methylococcaceae bacterium
ACCCGTTAAAAGGGATGAATAACCCATTAGCAGCATAGTTTATGAGTTATTTTTAAAGCAGACTCATCTGGAAATTTAAAATTTTCCGGATAACAGTAGAATTGCTTCCAGCCCTGACTTGTTGTCGGACAGCCTCCTAGTAGCATCTGTTACATTAATGCCAACTTTTTGACCTGATGCTAATTCGAACACTCTCAAGCGGTCGGATCTATCCAACAAACTACAGCCGCTTAAAACGGTAGCGATTAAGAAGATAAGAATACACCTTTTGCTATTTTTCATTACTTACCCCTAAACTCTAAATGCGTCAATTTGATGTTGTCTAATTACAATTAGATAGCCTATTAGACGCAAAACATTGCGTCATTTGTTTACCTATTCTTTTATAAAAATAAAAAATCATTTTTATTTTCAGTTGGTTGCATGTATTTAGCACAGCCTAAAATAAATACAGCTAGCATCATCAAACATGAAAAATCCAAACTTTAAATATTCAAGGCAAGCAATAATAACCCTAAACCCTGTCCACTGCAAACGTCCTCACCTTCCCAACCAAAACCTTCATTCCAGCCGTTGCCACGTCCAAATCACCCAGCAAAGTTAAGATTAATTGATCATCTTCCAGCGCCAGCAATTCAATAAACAACGCTTTTTCTTCAGCATCAGCCAGCGCATACTCCGAATCGACATAACTCAGCAACAGATAATCCAGCTCTTTGGTACCGCGTCGGCATTGCCAACGCAGCTTGGCAAGTTGAGTCATTAACCCAGTTTTCTTTGGACTAACAATTTTTTGGTTTCAGCAATGGCTTTGGCGGGATTTAAGCCTTTTGGACAGGTGTCGGTGCAGTTCATAATGGTGTGGCAGCGATACAGCTTAAACGGGTCTTCCAGTTCATCCAGACGTGCCCCGGTGGTTTCGTCACGGCTATCCACCAGCCAGCGATAGGCTTGCAACAAGACCGCAGGGCCTAAATAACGTTCGCTGTTCCACCAGTAACTGGGGCAACTGGTTGAACAACAAGCACACATTACGCATTCATATAAACCGTCCAGTTTTTCGCGGTCTTCTTTGCTTTGCAGGCGTTCAGAATCGGCGGGAGCTGGCGTTTGCGTTTCTATCCACGGCTTAATGGACGCATATTGTGCATAAAAATGGGTCATATCCGCCACCAAATCTTTAATAACAGACATGTGCGGCAGTGGAAATATTTTGATGGTGTCGGGATAAGAATCAATGGCTTTGGTACACGCCAAGGTATTTTTGCCATTAACCGTCATTGAACAAGAGCCACAGACGCCTTCACGGCACGAGCGTCTAAACGTTAAGGTGCTGTCGATTTCATTTTTAATTTTTAAAATCGCGTCCAGCACCATCGGGCCGCAGCTGTCCATATCCAGCTCATAAGTGTCTATGCGCGGATTTTCGCCGGAATCGGGATCCCAACGGTAGACTTCAAAACGGCGGATATTGGTAGTGCCGGCAGGTGCTTTAAAGGTATTGCCTTCGGTTATCACCGAATTTTTTGGCAAGGTAAACTCGGCCATTAGTAAACCCTCTCTTTGGGTGGAATAACATCAACGTCGTCGGTTAAGGTATATAAATGCACGGGGCGATAATCGATTTTTATGGTGTCGTCAATCAACCAAGTCAGCGTATGTTTCATCCAGTTGGCATCATCACGGTTAGGATAATCTTCTCGCGCATGGCCGCCACGGCTTTCGTGCCGATTACCAGCGGCATTAATGGTGACACTGGCTTGACCGAGCAGGTTATCCAGCTCCAGGGTTTCAACCAGTTCGGTATTCCAAATCAGGGATTTATCTTTAACCCCCACGTCGGCAAACGCTTGCGTGATGTCTGCCATGGCGGCTATGCCTTCATCCAGGGTCGCTTGCGTTCTGAATACCGCCGCTTTGGTTTGCATGGTTTTCTGCATGGCCAGACGAATATCAGAGGTGGTGCGACTGCCATTGGCATTGCGGATTTTATCAAAGCGGGCTATTGCTTTATCGCAGGCGGTCTTGGCTAATGGTTTTTGTGCGGTGCCTGGTTTGATTAGTTCTGCACAACGGATGGCGGCTGAACGGCCAAAAACCACTAAATCCAGTAAGGAGTTTGAACCCAATCGATTCGCGCCGTGAACGGACACACACGCCGCTTCGCCGATAGCCATCAAACCGCTCACGACTTTATCGGGATTATCGCCATCCAGTGTCACGACTTCCGCTTTATAATTGGTGGGAATGCCGCCCATGTTGTAATGCACAGTAGGTAAA
>CAIQND010000355.1 GCA_903873045.1 uncultured Methylococcaceae bacterium
CATCATCCCAATAAACTCATCAAACAAAGCTTCCACATCATTCGGCCCCGGACTGGCTTCAGGATGTCCTTGAAAACTAAACGCTGGGCAATCCGTGCGTTTAATGCCCTGCAAACTGCCGTCGAATAACGAGCGGTAAGTGGCAACTACATTATCAGGCAAACTGTCTTCATTCACTGCAAAACCATGATTTTGACTGCTGATCATCACGCGACCAGTGGCTATTTCCTGAACCGGATGATTGGCTCCATGATGACCGAATTTCATCTTTTCAGTTTTGGCACCGCTCGCCAAAGCCAGTAGTTGATGTCCCAAACAAATACCAAATACCGGCACTTTATGCTCCAGTAGGGTTTTGATGGCCTCGATGGCGTAAGTACAAGGCTCTGGATCACCGGGGCCATTGGATAAAAATACGCCGTCGGGATTCATCGCCAAGACGGTTGCTGCTGAGGTGGTTGCAGGCACAACCGTAATACGGCAACCGCGATTAACCAGTAATCTGAGGATATTGCGTTTAATGCCAAAGTCGTAAGCAACGACATGTTTGGACAGGTTCTCACCTTGCGTATAACCGTTTTGCAGATCCCAGGTATTTTCAGTCCATTCATAAGACGTGGCCGTGGTGACTTCTTTAGCCAAATCCATGCCTTTTAATCCCGGAAAGCCTTCAATCGCCGCTTTTGCAGTCTCTAAACAAACTTCATCGCCGGCCATAATACAGCCACGTTGCGCACCCTTGTCACGCAACAATCGGGTCAACTTGCGCGTGTCTATATCAGCAATGGCAACCACATTATTATCCAACAAATACTGTTGCAGCGTAAGTTCGCAGCGCCAGTTACTCGCCAATAAGGGCAAATCCCTAATGACCAAACCACTGACAAAAACACCGCCAGACTCATCGTCTTCGCTGTTCGTGCCGACATTGCCGACATGCGGATAGGTTAATGTCACAATTTGTTGGCAATATGAAGGATCACTGAGAATTTCCTGATACCCCGTCATCGCAGTATTAAAAACCACCTCACCCACAGAACAGCCGTCTGCACCTATCGATACACCGTTAAATACTGTTCCATCTTCTAACACTAATAATGCAGACTTAGCCAAACACGTTACCTCGAATATACAAAACGGAATGAACCCTTAAACCTAAAAAACGGCGATTGATCCACAAAAATAAAAAGTAGATGCCGCCAAGCGACGCAACATAAACCAGACAAGGGTATTAAACGGCTATCTATTGGAATCTTTGCGTGTTTTTTGTATTTTTTGTGGCTTAACTGATTTTTAGGTTAAAAACTCATCCCGTTATAAAAAATAAAACTGTACCACTATACAAAATTATGCCGCTTTGGTCATTAAGAATTTTTTTTGTTTAAGGGTAGAAACTACAAATCCATTAAGCAACAGCACTCGAATGACACAAATTTTGCTGATAAACACGGATAAATAGTTAAGCTAACTCGCCATAAATAATCCCCATCCTATCGTTCCCACGCTCCGGTGTCACCGCCATTAAGTTAAGACGTTGGCTTAGCGGAGTCGGAGCGATTTTGCAGGCTTCGGCTCCGCTCAGCCAACGGTTTATCTTGCCAAAAGATGCTTAACTTAATGGCAGTGACGCTCCTGCGTCACACAACGCTGGAGCGTTACCGGATAAATTCCCACGCGGGAGCATCGGAACTAGGCGGAGTTTTGGGAGATATTTGCTGCGAGTTGCCTAAGCCTCTATCGCCTAAAAACTGCTCTCACCGGTGTCATCCGTGTTCCCTATAAAACTGCTTTTAGATTCATAAGGCTTCGTTTAGCTGTATAATTTCGCATCTTCTGTTAATCCGTATAAAAATCATCATGACCACCGTTAATTCTGAAAAACTTTCCAGCGCCCGTTTTGCCCAAGCAACCGATGCTTTTGTTGAAGTGTTTACCGCTTCTGTCGATTTTGACCAGCGCATGGCCGAACAAGATATTCAAGGCTCAATCGCCCACGCCACCATGCTGGCTCACTGTGGCATTTTGACTGAAACAGAGCGTGATGCTATTATTAACGGCCTCAACCAAATTAGCGATGAAATCATTAAAGGTGAGTTTGTCTGGTCGATTAAGCAAGAAGATGTCCACATGAACATCGAAGCCAGACTGACTGATTTAATAGGCATTGCCGGTAAAAAGCTGCACACCGGCCGCTCTCGTAATGATCAGGTTGCCACCGACATCCGGCTTTATTTACGTAGCGAAGTAGGCCACATTACGGCTCAGCTCACCCGTTTGCAAACTGCCATTCTGGATTTGGCAGAACAACATGCGGATACGATTATGCCCGGATTTACGCATTTACAAGTTGCTCAGCCGATTACCTTTGGCCATCATTTAATGGCGTGGTTTGAAATGTTGGTGCGTGATCGGGAAAGACTACAAGATTGCTGTAAACGTATCAACATTATGCCACTGGGCGCTGCCGCCTTGGCGGGTACCAGTTACCCGATTGACCGTTTTATGACGGCTGATTTACTGGGCTTCAGTCGACCTTCTGCCAACTCACTGGATTCAGTCAGTGACCGTGATTTTGCCATTGAATTTACCGCCGTGGGCAGCATCATCATGATGCACTTATCACGTTTTTCCGAAGAACTCATCTTGTGGTCCAGCGCCCAATTTGATTTTATCGATATGCCCGATGCCTTCTGCACCGGCTCTTCCATTATGCCGCAAAAGAAAAATCCGGATGTGCCTGAACTGGTTCGGGGAAAATCAGGTCGCGTAACAGGACATTTAATGTCGTTACTGATGCTGATGAAAAGCCAGCCTTTAGCGTATAACAAAGACAATCAAGAAGATAAAGAACCACTGTTTGATACCGCTGACACCTTGATCAATTGCCTACGGGCTTATGCCGACATGGTGCCGCATCTTAGCGCCAAAAAAGCCAACATGTACAACTCCGCTAAACGCGGCTTTGCCACAGCAACCGATCTGGCTGATTATCTGGTTCGTAAAGGCATGGCTTTTCGTGATGCCCACGAAGTGGTAGGTTTGGCTGTGCGTGCCGGAATAGAAAGCAGTCGTGATTTATCAGAAATATCATTACCTGAGTTACAACAATTTTCGGCATTGATTACTGATGATGTCTTTGGGTTTTTAACGCTGGAAGGCTCGGTTGCAGCGCGTAAACATATCGGTGGCACTGCGCCTGATACCGTCAGAAATGCCATTCAAACTGCACGTTTGGCGATGTCGGCTTTATAAAAAACCGCAGAGGTGCTAGCATGACTTTCCTTATCCACATGCCAGCAATATGGCCTTCACTTTACAGTAAAGTGAAGCAACTCTAAGACGCTACAGCTTTGTAATCACCAGTTCAATTTGCTGAAAGACATTCAGACCATTAGCATCCTCAGCCACCGCCATAACAAACAAGCACTTGCCTTTGCTGTTGTTTGCCCAACATTCACCCACTGCATTTTTTTCGCGTGAATCATCATTGGTTAACAGCATCTTGCCTTTATACTCAACAACCAACAAACGACCATCCTGTAGTTCAACAACAAAATCCGGGTAAAAATAACCGCTGGCTAAAGGCAATCTAAACGAGGCTTGCTCTCTGTTGACCAGATTCCTGATCCAAAACTTAACCTGTGTA
>CAIQND010000356.1 GCA_903873045.1 uncultured Methylococcaceae bacterium
ATTCTTGCCAGCGTCATTGAGACGTGTCGGATACGCCAATGCTCACCTTGGCGTTACTTGGCAGAGGTGATTGCCAGCAGACGAGCGGGACTTCCTGTGCATCAGTTGCCTGCTTGTGGGAGTGGGGTGTGAATGATTACTCCTTTGTAGCATTTTCTTGCGCATCAAAACACATGACATCATGCTGCCTATCCCTTGCGGGCTTAGGCTGATTGGTTTTATCCAAAGTATAGCGTGCATTTTTGAACAGACTACGAGAAATAACGATTTCTATATAATTACGATCCTGTAAGGAAAAACTGCCGGAGATGCTGGTCTTGGCAGTATTTTTAAGTTTGACTTCATTGCAGAACCACCAAGCGGGGTCAACACTATTGAGCAACAACCAGCCACACAGTTGTATAGCATCGTAAAAACAAGCTGTCCATTCCGCAGAATTATTAGCAAGCAACACTTTTTTGTTTTCTACAACACGGGTAAGAATAGCTATCGCTTCACCAACTGCCGTTTCTGTAACCAGTTTAGTGACGATATTGTTAATATTAATATTATCATCACTAGGAAATAACTCCAATTCTTTCCTAAACATATCATCGGCGTTGATATTTCTTTGAACCAAGATAGCTTTAATCCTATCTCTTAGCGTATTGTGCAGGATTTTAGTGGATTCGTTTATGACTTCTTTTACTGTTGCCTGCGTTTTGCGTAGCAGTTCATCGAGAACCTCGTCACCTTTAGCGCTTTCCAGCGAAGCATGCCGCTCATCAAGATAAGGTTTGACAACAGCTTCCCAAGCCGAATCTATGCGTTGCCAAAGTACATCATGATTATTTTCCTTCAGAAGGTCGGCAAGCTTGACACGTTCAGCCTCGGCTTTCTTGCTTTTCCAAAAGTTTTTTGCCTTAGTGCGATATTTATCAACCATGTCATCACAAAGTCGCAACGGCAAGATAAATCTTTTATCAAGATCGGCTTGCTCATTAATTTTAACCAGTTCATACAGCGTATAAGCAGACTGAAAATATTCCGGACTGAGAAACAAGAAAACGCAACGGGCAGAGGTCAAATCTTCCATGAATTTGATCAGGCTGTCACCCGGCTTAGTCTCGCTCTCATCATAGCGCAGGGTAATATTTTTTTCTAAACACAGGGCTTTCAATCTATCCCTGGCATCTTTATCCCGTTGGATTTTACATCGATAGGACAAATAAGCGTGTATGGGGAAGTTATCTTCGAGTTGAACTGACGACTCCATATCAGGCATGGCAGAAAGCCAGTTTATAAGCAACCATCAACAAAACCAGCAAGCCCAGATAAACCGGCCACGTTGCAGGAGATTTAAATGCTTTCAGCAATAATTGGCGTTGACAGCCTGCCGGCGACAACTTGAATAAGTCAGCTCGGGTAAACGTTTGTTGGGCAATCTTGCTGGCGGCTTGATTGAAACCGGCGCGAAAACGATTTTCCAGCATCAGATAATAGACATCCAGACAATAGCAAATCAGCACCGGTATGAGTGTCAACCAAATCAATTCATACATTTTTTCTTTGACTGCAAAGACTAAAATTGCAGTCACCAGCGGGATGCACCATTGTTTGCAAACTGCGCTGTTGCCTGCCATGCGAGTAATAATGGCTTGGTACATCTCCATGGTTTTAATTACAGAGTTATCCGAGTGATTGAGCGGTTCTTGGGTTTTAGAGTCGCTTTGATTGGTCATCTGCGAGTTTCCTATAATAGTAAATAAGTCATTCAATGATACAGCTATTTAGACAGCACGCAGAAAATATATACCCAACATTCGCCTATATAGCTTTTCAGATAAATAATTTCGATACTAACAGATACCATCCCTTCAAGGGATGTTATCTGTATCAGCTTACAACAACGTGAATGGAAATTTAGGCTACCAACTTAACACGGGACAGACCTGACAGGTTTTATAAACCTGTCAGGTCTAACTCCATTATTTTATAATGGCTAAAGTGGGTAGCCGACAGGATCACCACGAACGGCTTAATTTTAAATTGTCCCGCC
>CAIQND010000357.1 GCA_903873045.1 uncultured Methylococcaceae bacterium
CACACTTTGCCACTGCCTTTTACAACAACTCCCCCAAAATATAGATCTTGCCCTGATATTAAATTCCAAGCTTAATGCCGTCGAGTTACTGGCGACTATTTGTGATGAACTGGGTATTATCTATAACAAAAATCAACACACCTTAAAAAACCTGATTGATCTTTTAAACCAGTATTTACTCACCGCCCATGCCAACGGCAGACGCACGATTTTACTGATTGATGAAGCGCAGAATTTAAGCATGGACGTTCTGGAACAAATCCGCCTGCTGACCAACCTGGAAACCAGTAAAAAAAAGTTATTGCGGATTATTCTGGTCGGTCAACCCGAATTGAAGGATTTACTGAACAGACAAGATTTGCGTCAGTTAAATCAACGCATAACCGCCCGCTATCACTTACTGCCTTTATCACTGGAAGAAACTCGGGCGTATATACGTCATCGACTGATAGTGAGTAACGGTCATCCGGATATTTTTAAAGACAGCGCGATATGCAAAATTTACAAACTGTCTTCAGGTATTCCCAGAGTGATTAATATCCTCTGTGATCGCGCCTTGCTGGGTGCTTACTCAACCGACACTTATATTGTTACGCCGGCAATCGTTAACCGTGCTGCCAAAGAAACGCTGGGAGAGTTCAGTCAAAAAACGACTTATCCAACGGCATTATTAACGCTACTGCTTTTAGGCTGCATTGCCACAGGTCTCTATTTTTTAAAGGCTTGGCCGAACGCGACTCATCAAACCAAAATCAATTTGGCAACACCCTACCCAACCATCCCAACAAAAATCAACATCATCGAACCCGACAAGTTGCCTGACCCACAAAAACCGCTTCCTGTTGAAAAAATTAATACCGTTCCGGTTACAAAAACACATACACTTCATCACTGGATTAAAAACCCTGATCATTCATTAAACACTGCATTAATCAGCGCCTTAAAACTCTGGGACAAACCAATCCCTCAGAATAATCAAGTTGATTGCCCTTATGTTGAAACAACAGGATTGCGCTGTGTATTTGGCAAAGCCACTTGGAAAGACCTGCTGGCATTTAATCGTCCGGTTATTTTAGAGTTCTCATTGACCGGTAAAAAAAAGCGCCATGCCTTACTTACCGGATTAGAGCAAAACCAAACCATGATTCATTTTAAAGATAAGATGACTTTTCCGGTTGCGGATGTGTTGAAACACTGGAATGGTTATTATTTAATGCTGGAACCTGCACCAATCGTGGACTTTAAAACGATATACCCGCACCAGTCATCGGATAACGTGCTATGGTTGCGTCGTTTATTAAACCATCTTGACAAAAAAACCGAAGCCGTAGAACAGGCACGTTTATATGATAATCATTTAGTCGCTCGCGTTATACGTTTTCAGCATCAGCATCAATTACCGGAAGATGGTAAGGTGGGTGACCAGACCCTGGCGCATCTTAAAAAACTGGCAAGTAGCCTTGATTCGCCTCACTTGGAAATAACCGATTAATTATGTCTTTTATTCTAAATGCCCTACGTAAATCAGAACAAGAAAGACAAGCGGTTCAGTCTGAGTCCGTAACGGACAAAATCCGTCTCCTGCAACCGCCACAAAACCGCCACAAGACAGCGAAATTTTACGCTGTTCTGGTGACCGGTAATGTATTGCTGATTGCCTGCCTTGTTTGGTTTATCCAAAAAAACGCGGTACCAACGCCTGACCTGACCGCACAACCGGTTTCAAAAGCTCGGCCTGCACAAGAAACCAGAGACAATGCCATTGTGCTGGATAAAGTGACTCAACCGGAAAAACCCGTTCAAAAAACGGAAGCCAAAACTACCTCGATTGCAGAATGGGTTAAGACACAAAAGCCGGAAAAAGTAGTAATCACAAAAAAACCGACGACTGAAACTACCAAACCGCTGCCTATCACCAACAAACCCATAATAACGGCACCGGCACCGGTGCCCATCGAAATTGAGACTGCGGTCAACCTTCAACCCATAACGCCAAAAACAATCCCCGTAAAAAAAGGCCCCCCCTTTTTAAGCGATCTGCCCTATGACTTTCGCCAAACGGTGCCGAAGTTGACTATCAATGTATTTGTCTATTCGGAACATCCTGAAGACTGCTTTGTCATGATTGATATGGTCAAATATAAATCCGGCCAGCAAATAAAAGACGCCATGGTACTCAAAGAAATCCGCCCTGACAGCTTGGTTATTGTTTACCAAAACCGGGAATTTCAGATTGAGCGGCCTTAAAAAAACGGGCTACCCACTTTAGCCGGGACATTTTTTGTAGGGGCAGGCTTTACGCCTGCCCTTTAATGCCACGATGTTAGCAGGGCAACCGCAAGGGATTGCCCCTACAAGACACGGATATCGTTACATAAAACGCCATCCACGTAAGCAGGGACAAGCCGCAAGGCTTAACTTTAAACTGTCCCGCCTTACGTGGGTAGCCAAAAAAAGCTACCAACTTAACACGGGACAGACCTGACAGGTTTTATAAACC